>CADCTH010000593.1 GCA_902805495.1 uncultured Actinomycetospora sp. | reverse complement strand
TCGCCCCCCGCCGGGCGCCGGCGCTCGTCGCGGTCGCGGCGCTCGCGGCGCTGCCGACCGCGGCGCTGGTGGAGCTGAACCTGCGGACCGTCGGCGACCGCAACGCCGCGCTGCTCTACGACACCGAGGGGCTGATGCCCCTGTTCGCGGCCTGGAAGTGGTCGGGCACCGACCACGGGACGGCGCTGGTCGTCGGCGCCCTCGGGGTCGCCGGGCTGCTCCGGGGGCCGCGACGGCTGCGGGTGGTGGCGGCCTGTTGGGTGGCGGTGCCGGTGGGCCTGCTGCTGGTGGCCGAGGAGGAGCTGCGCCCGGTCTACGAGCCCCGCTACCTGCTCGCCGCCCTGCTCGGGCTGGGGGTCCTCACCGCGTGCGGGGCCGCGGGGGCGGTCGCGTCCCGCCGTGGCGCGACGGTGCTGTCGGTGCTGCTCGTCGCGGCCACGCTGGCCGGCTCGACCACGCTGCTGCCGGTCACGCCGCGCGAGCGGGCCGACGACGTGGCGGCCCTGATCGCCGCCGCGCACCCGCCGGGCGACGTGGTGTTCGCGGGCGACCGCCAGTCGGCGCTCGGGCTCGAGCACTACACACGCACGCGCTACCCGGCGATGGCCCCCGACCTGCGGGTCCCGCCCGTGCTCGCCGCCCCCGACGCGCCCGTCGTCTGGTACGTGCGGGTGCGGATCATCCACGGCGAGACCGGTCCGGTGGACGGCGACGAGCTGCTCCTGCGCGCCGGGATGCGGGTCGAGAGGCACTGGTTCCTGCGCGGCACCTGGACCTCGCTGGTGGTCCAGCGCTGGGTGCGGTAGCTCCCCCGCGAAGGACTCAGCGGAACACGAGGCCGCGCAGCACGAGGAAGTTGACCGTCGCGGCGAGGCCCTGGGAGACCAGCCACGCCGTCCCCACGACCCAGGGTGCGGCGACGACGGCGGGGAGCAGGGAGATCGCGAGCCCGTGGGAGACCACCACGACGACGAAGGTCGTGGCGTAGAGCGCCGCCACCCACAGCGTCGCGCCGCGCACGCCCGGCGCGGCGAACGTCCAGCGCCGGTGGAGCACCGTGACCAGGACGGTGCCCACGACGTAGCTGAGGACCCGGGAGGCGTGGACGTCGAGGCCGGCCCGCACCGCGACGAGGTGCAGGCCGAGGCTCAGCGGGAGCACGACGAGGCCCGTCACGAGGAACCGCGCGCCGCCGCCGAGGAGGGACCTCACGGCGTCATCGTGCCGCAGGCGCCGGTCAGCCCGAGAGCAGCAGCCCGAGGGCCGCGCACGTCAGGACGATCATCGCGAGGACGAGCGGCACCTGGCCCCACCGCGCGCGGTCTCCCCCCTGGCGCAGCGCGAGGTCGTGCCCGGCCACGGTGGCCGCGACGTGCCCGAGCACGATGGCGTTGACCTGCACCGCGGCCACGACCGTCGGCGACACGACGCGCAGGTCGACCGTGCGCTCCGCGGTGCCGAACAGGTCGAGGCCCGTGCCGAACGGGTCGCTGGCGAGGATGGCCGCCGTCTGGCCCTCGACCAGCAGGAACGAGAAGTAGTGCGCCACGGTGTAGCCGAGCGCGATGGGGATGAGGGTGGCCGCGAACGACGGGCGGGCGCGGCCGGCGCGGGGCACCGACCCGGACGCCCACGCGGTGGCGCGCACCGCGACGGCGTAGAGCACGCCCACCGCGAGGATCGACGCCGCGAGCCCGAGCGTCCCCGCGGCCACCGACTCGCCGTACGGCGCCCACCACGACGTCCGCGAGAGCCCGTCGAAGCCGGTGGAGCCGAGCAGGACGACGAGCACGGCGGCGAGGTGGGGCACGGGGTCGGCGTCATCGGGTCGAGCTCCGCTCCGCTCCGTCTCCGCGGTCACCAGCCCGGCGAGCGGGTTCCGCAGGGCGAGCACGCCGTCCCGGCGCGCGACCGGCGCCAGGCGCGCGAGCTGGGTGGAGAGCACCTCGAACCCGTCCCCGCGCGCGAACCACTCCTCGCCGTACACCGCGACCAGCGCGAGCGCCACCGCGAGGTAGCCGAGCACGAGCGCCCCGACGAGCAGCAGGACGGCGCGGTCGGGGGCGACGAGCTCGAGCCACACGAACCCCGTCAGCCACGCGGCGGCGGGCAGGTAACCGAGGCGCGCGGGCAGGCGTCGGGAACCCGCGGACAACCGCAGCAGCCGGGCCAGCGTGCGCACCGGGTTCACCGCACGCCAGACCGGGCCGAGCAACGGGCTCACCACGGCCAGCCCGACCCAGAACACGACGTAGAGCACCCAGGGCGCGAGGTTGTCCTCGGTGGTCGGTGGGCCGAACAGCCCGACGACGGCGACGAGCAGGGTGAGCGCCAGGACGAGCCCGCGGGCCGTCGCGCGCAGCGCGGGGTGGTCGACGACGCGCGTGAGGGCCGGCAGCGCCCGCCCGCGCTCGGGGTCGAGCCACGGGCGCGGGCGCAGGGCGGCGAGGGCCAGGAGCGCCACGGCGACGGCGACGGCGCCGCCGGCCAGCGCCGCCCCCGCGTCGAGGGGCAGGTCGGTCCGGCCGCCGAGCCCGTGGGCGAGGAGGTCGGGCGGGGCGCTCACCAGCACGGTCAGCGGACCTCGAGGCTCGGCAGCGTCGCCCCGCTCTCGTGGAGCTCGGTCTCGAACACCCCGGGCACGTCGGCGACGACCTCGAGCACCCCCGGCGTGCCGGCGGCCAGGGGCAGCGAGCGGTCGTAGCCGTGGACGTGCAGCTCGTCGGCGCGGTCGCTGACCACCGTGAACCGCACGGTCGCGCCGAGGGGCACCTCGACCCGCGCGCCCGGGCCCTGCACCTGCCCGCCGGCCACCCGGACGTCGACGGGGACGACGGCCACGGCCGCAGGAGAGGCCGCAGGAGAGGCCGCCGGGGACGCCGGATGCGGTGCGGCCGACGGGGACGCCGGCGCCCCGCACCCGGCGAGGAGCAGGGCAGCGGCGCCCCCCACGAACGCCGCTGCCCTACGCCGCACGGTCGCCCTCGTCGTCCCGGGCGTCCGCTGCGTCCGCCGCGTCCTCCGCCTCCTCGCGTCGCTGTCGGCGCCGGTCGCGCACGACGACGGCGACGAGGACGGCGACGACGAGGAACGCCGGCAGGAAGAACGGCGCGGTGTCGATGATCGAGTGGTCGGCCAGGATCACCACGCTGCTCATGCCTGCGCGACCTGCCGGTCCGCGTCCTCGTCCTCGAGCCCGCGGACCGGGTCGGGCCCGCACCGGGCGGTGCGCCCGACGCCCCAGGCCAGGGACAGCACCAGCGCGAGGGTCAGGCCGAGCACGACGATCGAGCCGACGGTGAACAGCCACACCGGCACGCCGGGCTTGAGCTCGCGCTGGAGGATCTCGTGCTCGGGGATCACCGGGCGGGTGAACGACGGGTCGGCCGGCACCAGGCTCGCGTCCAGTGCCGGGTCGGCGGGCAGGTAGATCTCGACACCGCCCATGGCCCGGCCCTCGTGGACGCGCAGCAGCGTCTTCCAGTCGCCGGACACGGGGACGGGCTCGGTGGTGCGCCACGACCCGTCACCGGTGGGCACGAGGCGGTCGACGTGCAGGTCGCCGCCCTGCCAGGCGGTCACCGTGAACCACGTCGGCTGGTCGACGGTCGACATCGGGTCCATGCGCACGGTCAGCGACTCGGCCGCCCCGTCGCGCACGGGCCCGAGCGTCACCTGGGCGTTCGCGCCCTGCGGCACGGTGTAGACCAGCGCGTTGCCGACGGCGATCGCCACCAGCACCAGCGACGTCGCCAGCAGCGAGCGCGACACCGCGGGGCGCGGCAGCCGGCCCCACAGCCCGAGCACCGTGAGCGCGCCGGCGAGGCCGCCCGCGACGCCGCCGAGCAGCGCCGAGAGCAGGCCCTCGGCGAGCATGTCGGGGGTCCACGGCAGCGGGAACGCCACCTGGCTCCACGCGTACTGCACCGCGTAGCCGACGGTGCCGACGAGGACGCCGGCGACCACGCCGAACGCCAGCACGCGGCGGGCGAGCACCACCGCGAGCAGCTCGATGATCACGGCCTCGCCGAGGTAGAACGGCACGGTGGCGAACAGCTCGCCGAGCGCCGGGCCGACGACGACCGCGACGCCGCCGCGCACGAGCAGGTAGAAGCCGACCGCGAACAGCGCGCCGTAGCGCCCCACCCACAGCCGCGCGACGACGAGCGCGCAGGCCGCGGCGGCGGCGATGAGGTAGGGCTGGTGGACCATCCGGAACTGCGGGACGCCGAAGTCCCACTCGGCCTGGAACACCGACAGGCCGATGAGGAAGCCGCCCATCATCATGCCGCGGTAGAGGTACTGCCGGCCCGAGGTCTGGCCGGTGCTGCCCTGGCGGGCGAGGCGCCCCTCGCGGTCGAGCACGGCCAGCGCGACGAGCGAGAGTCCCGCGCCGCCGATGAGCATGAGGTGGGTCGGGCCCCACAGCGTCACGTCCTGGCCGAAGACGCGGTGCCAGGCGTCGTCGAGCGGGAAGCCGAGCAGCGCGTAGAACCCGGCACCCGCGAGCAGCACGCCGCCGACCGGCGCGTACCAGTCCTCGGTGATGCGGATGGCCGCCGGACCCGGCTTCTCGCGGCCCAGCGGCAGGACCATCGCCAGCACGCCGGAGGCGAAGATGCCGAACAGGCCGATGAGGATCGGGTAGTGCGCGATGTTGGCCAGCGGGCCCTCGTCACGGCCCTGGCTGATGTGCAGGGAGATGTCCCAGTACATGCCGAGCAGCGCGGTGATCAGCGAGACCATCGCGGCGTAGGTCGGCAGGCCGACCCAGCCCGGCAGGCCCCGCGTCGGCTTCGCGCGCTCGAAGGAGGCGGCGGCGGTGGCCAGCACCTGGGTGCGCCCGGTGCGGTGCGCCCACCCGCCCAGCAGCAGCGCTGCGGTGAGCACCGCAGCGCCGCCGGTGGCGATCGCGATCTGGTCGAGCGCGGCGCCACCGGCGGCCTTCGGCTCCACGGGCGCAGCCATCCCCAGCCTCCTGAACGTACCGGAAGTAACAGTAACCACCGGTAGCATGCAGATAGCTGGGACAGCGTGTCAAACGATCGTCGAGTGCGTCACGCCCGCGGGTTACCGACGAGTTCTCCGGGCCCCGTCAGCGACGCTTGCGGGCCTCGTCGGTGGCCTCCGCGAGCTCGAGCGCCTCGGCCTTGCGCTCCGCGGCCTCGCGCTCGGCGGCCGCCGCCGCAGACTCCTCCTGCACCCGGGTGCGGTGCGCCTCGTGCGCGTCGTCGTCGATGCGCTCGTGCGCCTCCGCCTTGTCCCGCTCGGCCTGCTCCTCGCGCTGCTGCTCGCGCTCCTCGGCCTTCTGCGCGCGCTGGCGGCGCTCCTCCTCCAGGCGCTGCTGCTGCTCCTGCTTCTGGTCGCGCACCTGCTCGCGGCGCTGCTGGTCGGACTCGCGACGCTCCTGGAGCCGCTCGTCGGCCACCTCGCGCCGCGCGTCGGCCGCCTGGTCGCGCTCGGCGGCCTCGCTGCGCTGCTGGACCCGCGCCTCCTTGACCTGGCCCTGACCGGCCAGCTCGGGGTCGCCGAGCACGGAGCCGAGGACGCCCCGCACCGTGGCCTCGACGCTGTCGAACGCGAGCGTCGGCCCGAACTCCCGGTTGCCGCCGTTGCCCGTCACCTGCGCGAGCAGGTCGACCGGCACCCGGGCCACACCGAAACCGAGCGACACGAGCGTGCGCGGGACCACTGCCAACGGGGTCATCGGGACTCCTCCACGTTCTCCACGGTCTCGAGCACCTCCGCGTCGCGGCGTGCCCGTTCGGCTCGGACTTCCTCGTCCTGCGCCCGCTCCTCGGCCGACGCGCGCTCCTTGACCGCGTCGACCTCGTCGCGGCGCAGCTCCTGCTCCCGGGACTGCGCGACCTGCTCGGTGGCCTGCTTGCGCACCGCCGTGTCCTGCGCGGCGGCCTGCTTCTCCGCCGCCCGGTCCTGTTCGGCGCGCTCCTCGCGGGCGCTCGCCGTGTCCTCGGCGGCCAGGCGCTCCCGCTCGACCTGCAGTTCTTCGGACTGAGCGCGCGCCTCGGCCTCCTCGCGCTTCTGCTGCGCGAACTCGTCGGCCCGGCGCGCCTCCTTGGCGGCCTCCGCCTTCTCCTGCTGCAGCTCGCCCTCGGCCCGCAGGTCCTGGTTGTCGGTGACGGCACCGGCGGCCTGCTTGACGGCGCCGGCGACGCGCTGACCCGCGCGTGTCGCCTTGTTCGACTCGGCCGGATCGGCCATGGGACTCCTCCTACTGGTGCGTAGCGCTGGAGAGTCCTGTACCCGTTGCGCCGACCCTGCGATCACACGACGGGGTCAGCCCGCGCCGGCCTCCTCCCGCAGCAGCCGGGCGCCGGCGGCGAGGGCACGCATCTTCCCGGCCGCGGACTCCCGCGGCAGGTACTTCAGCCCGCAGTCCGGGGCGAGCACGAGCTGCTCGGGCGGGAGGAGGTCGAACGCGCGGCGGGCGCGCGCCGCGACGGTCTCCGCGTCCTCGACCTCCGGGGTCGACAGGTCGAGGACCCCGAGGATGATCGTCTTGTCGGTGAGGTCGCGCAGGACCCCGAGGTCCAGGCCGGACTGCGCGGTCTCGATGGAGATCTGGTCGACGGGCGAGCCCGCCAGCTCGGGCAGGAACGAGTAGCCCTCGGGCCGGGCGTGGATGATCGCCGCGTAGCCGAAGCAGATGTGCACCGCGGTGGTGCCCGTGACGCCCTCGAGGGCCCCGTTCAGCGCCGCGAGCCCGTACTCGCGCGCGGCCTCCGGGCGCGCCTGCATGTAGGGCTCGTCGATCTGCACGACGTCGGCGCCGGCGGCGAACAGGTCGCGGATCTCGGCGTTCACCGCCGCGGCGTAGGCCAGGGCCGCCTCGCCCGGGTCGCCGTAGTGGTCGTCCTGCGCCTGCTGGGACATGGTGAACGGCCCGGGCACCGTCATCTTGATCGTCCGGTCGGTCGCGGCGCGCAGGAACCGCAGGTCGTCGACCTGGATCGGCGCGGGCCTGCCGATCGGCCCGGTGATGCGCGGGACGGGGTTGGGGTGGCCGCTGCGGTCCAGCGCCGTGCCCGGGTCGTCGACGTCCACGCCGTCGAGCGCGGTGGCGAAGTGGTTGGAGTAGCTCTCGCGCCGGATCTCGCCGTCGGTGACGACGTCGAGCCCGGCGTCCTCCTGCGCCCTGATCGCCAGCAGCGTCGCGTCGTCCTGGGCCTCAGCGAGCAGCTCCGGCGCCACCCGCCACAGCTCCTGCGCCCGCACGCGCGGCGGGAAGCGGCCGGCGAGCTTCGCGCGGTCGATGAGCCACTCGGGCTGGGCGTAGCTGCCGACCAGGGACGTGGGCAGCAGGGGCAGGGAGGGCACGGGGAGGCTCCAGGGGGTCAGGGGACGAGGACGATGCGGCCCGTCGTGTCGCCCGCGGCCTGGCGCGACCAGGCGGCGGCGACGTCGTCGAGCGGGACGGTCTCGTGCGCGACGGCCAGCGAGCCGTCGGCGACCGCGGCGGCGACGCGGGCGACGGCGTCGCGGCGCTGCGCGGCG
>CADCTH010000592.1 GCA_902805495.1 uncultured Actinomycetospora sp. | reverse complement strand
CGCTGGGCCGCGCGGCCGGTGCGGTGGCCGCGATGCCCTCGGGCGCCGCCAGCGGACGGCCGGTGACGCTGTCGGTGGGCGTGGTCGGCGCCCTGCCCGGGGAGGCCGTCGAGGAGGTGCTCGCCCGGGCCGACGCGGTCATGTACGCGGTCAAGCGGGCGGGGGGCGACGCCGTGCGCGGGCCCCACGGTCCGGCCCCGCTCGCACGCCCCGCCGGGGCCGTGCGGTCCCGGTCGTAGGATCGCACCCGACGAGCCCCGGACCCGGGGCCGACCCGCGCCTGCAGTGGGAGTCAGGAAGCGATGCCGCCCAGCCCGACCGCCGTCGTCGTCCTCGCCGCCGGTGAGGGCACCCGCATGCAGTCGGCCACCCCCAAGGTCCTGCACGCGGTCGGCGGCCGCAGCCTGCTCGGGCACGCCGTGCACGCCGCCGCGGGCACCTCGCCGGAGCACCTCGTCGTGGTCGTGGGCCACGAGCGCGAGCAGGTCGGCACCCACACCATCGGTCTCGCCGGCGAGCTCGACCGCGAGGTGCTGACCGCGGTGCAGGACCGCCGCCGCGGCACCGGGCACGCGGTGTCGTGCGGCATCGCCCGCCTGCCCGCCGACCTCGCCGGCACCGTGCTGGTCTCCTACGGCGACGTGCCGCTGCTCGACGCCGCGACGCTGCGCGCGCTGCAGGCCGAGCACGCCAGCGGCGACTACGCCGTGACGGTGCTGACCGCCGAGCTGGACGACCCGAGCGGGTACGGCCGCATCGTCCGGGACGGCGCGAACCAGGTGACCGCGATCGTCGAGCACCGCGACGCGACGCTGGAGCAGCTCGCGATCAACGAGGTCAACTCCGGGGTCTACGCCTTCGACCTGGCCTTCCTGCGTGAGGCGCTGGGCCGGATCGACACCCACAACGCGCAGGGCGAGCTCTACCTCACCGACGTCGTGGCCATGGCCGCCGACGAGCAGCGCGGGGTCGGCGCGGTCGAGATCTCCGACCCCTGGCTGGTGGCCGGCGTCAACGACCGCGTGCAGATGGCCGATCTGGGCGCGGAGCTCAACCGCCGGCTGCTGGACCGCTGGATGCGCGCGGGGGTCACGGTGGTCGACCCGCGCAGCACCTGGGTCGACGTCGGCGTGCGCCTCGAGCGCGACGTGACGCTGCACCCGGGCACGCAGCTGCACGGGCGCACCACGATCGCCGAGGGCGCGACGATCGGGCCGGACACCACGCTGACCGACGTCGCCGTCGGCGCGCGGGCCGCCGTGGTGCGCACGCACGGGTCGTCGTCGCGCGTCGGGCCGGAGACGTCGGTCGGTCCGTTCGCGTACCTGCGGCCCGGCGTCGAGCTCGACGCGCGCGGCAAGATCGGCACGTTCGTCGAGGTCAAGAACAGCCACATCGGCGAGGGCAGCAAGGTCCCGCACCTGACCTACGTCGGCGACGCCACCATCGGCGAGGGCAGCAACATCGGCGCCTCGTCGGTGTTCGTCAACTACGACGGCGTCACCAAGCACCGGACGGTGGTGGGCTCGCACGTCCGCACCGGCTCGGACAACACGTTCGTCGCCCCCGTCACCGTCGGGGACGGCGCCTACACCGGCGCGGGCACCGTGATCCGCGAGGACGTGCCCCCCGGCGCGCTCGCCGTGTCGTCGGGGCCGCAGCGCAACGTCGAGGGCTGGGTCGCGCGGAAGCGGCCGGGCACGGCGGCGGCCCAGGCGACCGAGGAGGCCGCGGCGACCCGGTCGGCCGGTGGGGACACCAACGAGCAGGAGGACCCGTGACCGTGAGCATGTCGTCGACGCCCAAGAAGAGCCTGATGCTCTTCTCCGGCCGGGCCCACCCGGAGCTCGCGGAGGAGATCGCCAAGGAGCTCGACGTCACGATCACCCCGCAGGCGGCGTACGACTTCGCCAACGGCGAGATCTTCGTCCGCTTCGAGGAGTCGGTGCGCGGCTCGGACGCCTTCGTGATCCAGAGCCACACCGCGCCGATCAACCAGTGGATCATGGAGCAGCTCATCATGATCGACGCCCTGAAGCGGGCGTCGGCCAAGCGGATCACCGCGGTGGTGCCGTTCTACGGGTACGCCCGCCAGGACAAGAAGCACCGCGGCCGCGAGCCCATCTCCGCGCGCCTCGTCGCCGACATGCTCAAGACCGCCGGCGCGCACCGGATCATGACGATCGACCTGCACACGGACCAGATCCAGGGCTTCTTCGACGGGCCCGTCGACCACCTGCTGGCCAACAAGGTCCTCGCCGAGCACCTGCGCGACACCTACGCCGACCACGACCTCGCGGTCGTCGCCCCCGACTCCGGCCGCGTGCGCGTCGCCGAGAAGTGGGCGGACATGCTCGGCGGCGTCCCGCTGGCCTTCATCCACAAGAGCCGCGACAAGACCAAGCCCAACGAGGTCGTCGCCAACCGCGTCGTCGGCGAGGTCTCGGGGCGCACCTGCATCCTCGTCGACGACATGATCGACACCGGCGGCACGATCGCCAAGGCCGCCGAGGCGCTGCTCGCCGACGGGGCCAAGGACGTCATCATCTCCGCCACCCACGGGGTGCTCTCGGGTCCCGCGGTCGAGCGCCTGTCGACGTGCGGCGCGCGCGAGGTGATCGTCACCAACACCCTGCCGATCCCCGACAGCAAGCGCTTCCCGTCGCTCACGGTCCTCTCGATCGCGCCGCTCATCGCCCGCGCGGTGCGCGAGGTCTTCGAGGACGGCTCGGTGACGAACCTGTTCGACGGCAACGCCTGAGCCGGTGTTCTGGGGCGAGCACGTCGTCCCGCGCCTGACCGACGTCGCGCTGGGCACCGCGGACGTCCGGGCCCTGCGCGAGCGGGCGGTGTCGCGGGCGCGCGGTGAGGTCGTCGAGCTGGGCTCGGGCAGCGGCCCGACGCTGCCGCTCTACCCCGACGCGGTGACGTCGGTGCGGGCGGTCGAGCCGTCGGCGGTGGCGCGGCGGCTCGCGGCCCGCCGGGTGGCCGCGGCCCGCGTGCCCGTGGAGCACGTCGGCCTCGATGGCGCCGACCTGCCGCTGCCCGACGCGTCGGCCGACACCGTCGTCAGCACCTTCACCCTGTGCACGATCGCCGACGTCGAGCGCGCCCTGCGCGAGGTCCGGCGCGTCCTGCGCCCCGACGGCCGGTTCCTCTTCCTCGAGCACGGGCTCTCGCCCGACCCGCGCACCGCCCGCTGGCAGCACCGCCTCGACGGCCTCCAGCAACGCCTGTTCGCGGGGTGCCACCTCACGCGCCCGATCGACGCGCTGGTCCGCGACGCGGGGCTGGCGATCACCGACCTGTCGCACGACCGGCTCCGCGGCCCGGGACCGATGTCGTACCTCTACCTCGGTGCCGCGACGCCCTGAGCCCCGGCGGGATGCTCGGTGGCGGGAACCGCGCTGAGCGCGGGGTTCGTCACCGAAGTCCCCGCGCGGGGCTCCGAAGCGCGCTGAGATCTCGACGCGCGGCGCGCGCGTTGCGCCGGCGGGACGGAGCGAACCCCGGGCGCGGAGCCCCGCGACACGCCCGGGTATCGTCACGGGCGCACCCAGGCGAGGGCCGGTCCGAGCACCGGCCGTGATCGACGCGGTGCGGTCTCCCGGTGTCCGGGCGGGGCCGCGCGCGGCGCGCCACCCAGGACGATCCGCAGGAGAGCACCATGGCCGACGAGGTCCGCATCGCGGTGGAGAGCCGCACCGAGTTCGGCAAGGGCGCGGCCCGTCGCACCCGTCGCGCCGGCAAGGTCCCCGCGGTGCTCTACGGGCACGGCACCGACCCCGTGCACCTGTCGTTCGACACCGTCGAGCTGGCCGCGGCGCTGCGCGAGAACGGCCGCAACGCGGTCCTCACGCTCACCGGGCTCGGCGGGCAGCCGCAGCTCGCGCTGACCAAGAGCATCGTGCGCGACCCCATCAAGGGCTTCTTCGAGCACGTCGACCTCGTCCTCGTCCGCCGGGGCGAAAAGGTCCAGGTCGACGTCCCCGTCGTGATCATGGGTGAGCCCGCGTCCGGGACCCTGGTGTTCCAGAACGAGGACCGGCTGACCATCGAGGCCGACGCGATGGACATCCCCGAGGAGATCACGGTGGTCATCGAGGACGCCGAGATGAACACCCAGTTCCTCGCCCGCGACATCCGCCTGCCCGACGGCTCGGTGCTCGTGACCGACCCCGACGTCCTCGTCGTCAACGTCACCGAGGCGCCCACCGCGGACGCCATGGAGGACGAGATCGACACCGAGGGTGCCGGCGTCGAGGAGGACACCCCCGAGGCCGAGGCCGCCGAGACCGGCGAGTCGTCCGAGGCCGCCTCCGGCGACCAGCCGGCCGGCGACGCCGCCGGGTCCTCGTCGTCCGACGAGAGCTGATCGCCCGCCCGTGAGCACCGACGGTGCCCGGCCCGACGGCCCCCTGCTGGTCGTCGGGCTGGGCAACCCCGGCCCCGACCACGACGGCACCCGGCACAACGTCGGGTTCGTCGTCGCCGACACGCTCGCCGGGCGCCTCGGTGCCCGGTTCTCGCCGCACAAGCGCTCGGGCGCCGACGTCGCCGAGGGACGGCTCGCGGGCCGCCGCGCCGTGCTGGCCAAGCCCCGCGGCTACATGAACCTCTCGGGCGGGCCCGTGGCCGGCGCCGCCCGCTTCTTCTCCGTCGCGCCGACCGACGTGGTGGTCGTGCACGACGACCTCGACCTCGAGTTCGGCGTCGTGCGCCTCAAGCGCGGCGGCGGGGAGGGCGGGCACAACGGGCTGCGCTCGATCTCGAAGTCACTCGGCACCAAGGACTACCTGCGCGTGCGCTTCGGCATCGGCCGCCCGCCGGGCCGCCAGGACCCCGCCGACTACGTGCTCAAGCGCTGGTCGGCGGCGGAGCGCAAGGAGCTCGACGTCTCGGTCGAGCTGGCCGCCGACGCCGTCGAGGCGCTGGCCGCCGAGGGCCTGGAACCGGCGCAGAACCGCTTCCACTAGCCCCGCAGGTACGCCAGCACCGCGAGCACCCGGCGGTTGTCGTCCGGGCCCGCCACGAGCCCGAGCTTGGTGAACGCCGACCGGGCGTAGGCCTCGACCGTCTTCTCCGACAGGTACAGGCGCTCGCCGATCCCGTGGTTCGAGCGGCCCTGCGCCATCTCCGCCAGCACGTCGCGCTCGCGGTCGGAGAGCGCGTCGAGGGGGTTGCAGACGCGCCGGCGCCCGACGAGCTGGGCCACCACGGCCGGGTCGACCACGACGCCCCCGGCGACGACGCGGCGCAGGGCGTCGGTGAGCTCGTCGACGTCGCCGACGCGCTCCTTGAGCAGGTAGCCCGTCCCGCCGCTGTCCGCGTCGAGGATCGACAGCGCGAAGTGCGGCTCCAGGTGCGCCGAGAGCACGAGCACGCCGACGCCGGGGTGCCGCTGCGCGAGCGCGCGCGCGGCGTCGAGGCCCTCGGTGGTGTGGGTCGGCGGCATCCGGATGTCGACGAGGACGGCGTCGGGGCGGTGGGCCGCCACCGCGCCGAGCAGCGCCGGCGCGTCGCCGACCTCGGCGACCACCTCGATCCCGGCGTCGGCGAGCAGCCGGGCGACGCCCACGCGGAACAGCGCCGCGTCGTCGGCGACGATCACCCGCACGGCAGGGTCGCCGTCACGCGCGTCCCGCCGCGGGCGGGACTGCTCACCAGGAGGTGTCCGCCGAGCGCGGCGACCCGGTCGGCGAGCCCCCGGAGCCCCGAGCCCTCCGCGTCCGCCCCGCCGACGCCGTCGTCGGCCACCTCCACCCGCAGGTCGCCGCCGTCGGGGACGACGCTGACCGCGACCCGCGACGCCGACGCGTGCTTGGCGGCGTTGGTGACGGCCTCGGACACCACGAAGTAGCAGGTCTGCTCCACCGGCTCCGAGCGCCGCTGGGCCGGCACGCCCTCGAGGACGACGGGCACCGGGGCGCGCTCGGCCAGCGAGGCCAGCGCCGGACCGAGCCCCGCGTCGGTGAGCAGCGCCGGGTAGATGCCGCGGGCGAGCTCGCGGAGCTCGTCGAGCGCGGCGGTGAGCTCCTCGCCCGCCTCCACGAGCAGCGCGTCGAGCTCCTCCGGGCGTGACGCGAGGCGGGCGCGGGCCAGGCGCAGCGCCAGCCCGACGGCGACGAGACGCTGCTGGGCCCCGTCGTGGAGGTCCCGCTCGACCCGCCGGCGGGCGGCGTCGGCGGCCTCGACGAGCCGTGTCCGCGATGCCCGGACCTCCTCCAGCTGCTCGCGGACCGCGGCGTGCAGGCGCTCGTTCTCCACCGCCAGCCCGGCGCCGGCGGCCACGGCCGCGACGAGGTCGGGCTCGCCGGCGAGGACGGGGTCGTGGCGCAGGACCGCGACCCGCTCGCCGTCGCGCTCGAGGTGGGTGACCGCCCGGTCGTCGCGAGGCGTGACGTCGGCGGGGTGCCCGGCCGCGTCGACGTAGGTGTCGGTGCCGGGCACGCGGTAGGCGATGTCCGCGGTCGGGTCGTGCAGCGTGCGCGCGACGACCGAGCGCAGGCGCGCCGGCACCGCCGGGCCGTCCCCGAGCTCGACGACCAGGCGCCCGACGCCCGAGCGGTCGAGCCGGCTGCGCAGCAGCCCCAGCAGCAGCGCGATCGGCCAGACGACGAGCACCACCTGCGCGGACCACGCGAACACGACACCCACCGACGGGGGCAGGAGCAGCAGGATCGCGGTGCGCTCGACGAGCAGGGTGGCGACGACGACGGTGCCGCCCACCAGGCCCGGGGTGAGCGCGCGCCGTGCGGCGGTCCCGGCGGCGCGCCAGCGGGTCCAGATCGACACCAGGACCGACACGAACACCGCGACGACCACCGCCTGGACGACGATGTCGACCGGTTCCGGGGACAAGCCGCCGCTCGACGGCGTGATCAGCAGGCCGTTCGGCGGCGGCCCCTCGCCCCGGCCCCGCTGCGCCCCGAGGGCGAGGAACACGGCGTCGAGCGGCGCGGAGAGCAGGTAGCCGACGGCGACGAGGACGCGCTGGGCGGGACCAGCAGTCCGCCCGGTCGGGAACGTCACGAGCAGGTGCACGAACAGGCTCAGGGAGACCGAGCCCAGGAGCACGCCCAGCACGAACGCCGGCGTCGTGTCCACGGCGACGAGGAACCGCGCGAGCCACGCGAACCCGAGCAGGACCATCAGCAGCCCGGTGCGGTTGCCGGGCCGGCGCCGGCGCGCGGCCAGCCCGACGCCGACGAACGACCAGCCGACGGCGAGGTTGAGCACGAGCGTCGGGGCGACCAGCTCGGCGGGGACCTCGTAGCCGCCCGACACCAGCGCGCCGGCCGCCGCGGCGCCGGCCAGCACGGCGGCCAGGGCCGTCGCCCAGGTCGTGACCGCGTCCCGCCGGGAGCTCACGGGTCCCCCAGCACCCGGCGCAGGGCGTCGCCGCAGAGGTCGTCCTTGGCGATGAAGCCCCGGGCGGGGCTCGCGTCCACCCGCCGGCCGTAGTCGTCGCGCGCGCGGCTCGACACCAGCACCACCGTGGGTGCTCCGTAGACACCGTCGTCGCCCGCCAGGACCTCGGCCACACCGAAACCGTCGAGGTCCGGGAGCCGGATGTCCAGCAGCACGACGTCGGGGGCGAGGGACCGCACGGCGTCGAACGCGTCCGCGGCGTCCCCGGCCTCCCCCACGACGTCGAACCCGTCGGCCACCAGCAGGCGGCGCGCGAGGGACCGGAAGGACGCGTGGTCGTCGACGATGAGCACCCGGGCGGTCACGCTCCGGACGCTGGCACCGGCGGGGCCTCCCGGGCTACGGGGGTGACCCTGGTCGTGGCGAGGGGTGGCCTGCTGGTGACCGCGTCGCGACCCGCGGACGCTCCGGGACCATGACCACACCGACGGCGGCCGCACCCCCGGCCGGACGGGCCCGGTCCGCGGTCGCCGCGGTGCTGCACACGGCGCGGCGCGGCCACGCGGGCCTGTTCTGGCTCGCCGCCGCGCTGGGCGCGCTGGCGGTGGTGACGGCGCTCGCCACCGTCGTCGACGACCGCGAGCTGCTCGGCGCGCCGATGTGGCTCAAGCCGCTGAAGTTCGCGCTGTCGTTCGGGCTCTACGCCCTGGCCCTCGCGTGGATGATCGGCCGGCTCGACCGGGGCCGACGCACCGCCCGGGCCGTCGGCTGGGTGCTGGCGGGCGGTTCCGCGGTGGAGGTCGGCGTCATCGTCGCCCAGGCCGCACGGGGCCGGCGCAGCCACTTCAACGAGGAGACGGCGCTCGACGGGGCGCTGTACTCGCTGATGGGCGCGACCGTGGCGCTGATCTGGCTGGCCACCGCGGTCGTCGCCGTCGTGCTGCTGCGGCAGCGGGTGGCCGACCCGGGCATGCGGTGGGGCATCCGCCTCGGCCTGGGCGTGGGCCTGATCGGCATGGGGCTCGGGATGCTCATGGTCGACGGCGGCGCCCACGCCGTGGGGGTGGCCGACGGCGGGCCGGGCGTGCCGTTCTTCGGCTGGAGCACCGTCGGCGGCGACCTGCGGGTCGGGCACTTCGTCGGCATCCACGCGCTGCAGGTGCTCCCGCTGCTGGCCGCCGTGCTGGCCACGACCCGCCTCGACGCCGCCGCTCGCCGCGGCCTGGTGCTGGTCGCCGGCCTCGGCTACCTCGGCCTCGTCGCCCTCGCCACCGGGCAGGCCCTGCGCGGCCAGCCGGTGCTCGCCCCGGACGGGCTCACGCTCGCCGTGCTCGGCGCGCTCGTGGTCGGCGTCGGGCTCGCGGCCACCACCGTCCTGCGCCACCGCACCACTCCCGAGCGACCGGAGGTCACCCGATGAACACCACGACCACCACCACCGACTCCCGCGTCGCCCGCCTGTTCGGGCTGCAGGGCGACCACTGGATGCGCCACGCCAACCCGTGGAGCGTCTGGACGCGCTTCCTCGCGCTGCCGCTGCTCGCCCTCGCGGCCTGGAGCCGCGTGTGGCTCGGCTGGTGGGCGGTGCTCGCCGGCGTCGTCGCCCTGGTGTTCATGGTGGTCCAACCGCTGATCTTCCCCCCGCCCCGGTCGACGCGGAACTGGGCGTCCCGGGGGGTGCTCGGCGAGCGGATCGCCTCCGAGCGCGCCCCGGCGGACCTGCCGCCGCAGTTCGGGACCTCGCGGGTGCCGGCCGTGACCATCGCCTGGCAGGTGCTCGGGATGGCGATCCTCGTCGTCGGCCTCCTCCGGCTCGACCTGCTCCTCACCGTCGCCGGGCTCGCGATCGTCCAGTGCGCGAAGGCCTGGTTCATCGACCGCGCCGTCCTGCTCTTCGAGGACATGAAGACCCGCGACCCCGCCTACGCCGCGTGGGAGTACCCCGCGCCGCCCGCCCCCTGACCCCGTCCGTCACGAGGAGAACCCCGTGCCCGTCGTCCGCCGCCACCCCCTCGTCGCGTTCTTCGTCCTGACGTTCGCCATCGCCTGGGCGTTCGTCCCGTTCGGGTCCTTCGGGGCGTTCTCCCCGCTGATCGCGGTGCTGGTCGTGGCCCCGCTGGCCCGCGGCCGGGCCGGTCTGGCCGAGCTCGGGCGCCGCCTCGTGCGCTGGCGGGTCCGGTGGTACTGGTACGCGCTCGCCCTCGGGGTGCCGATCGCCGTGCACGTGGTCGCCGTGGTGCTCGGCAGCCCGATCGCCGCGTCCGCCTCCGTCGGCACCGTCCTGCTGGCGTTCGCGATCCGTCTGGTCGACCCGACCGACGGCGCCCTCGGCGAGGAGCCGGGGTGGCGGGGCTTCGCCCTGCCCGGGATGCAGGCCCGGCTCTCGCCCCTGGCCGCGACGGCGGTCCTCGCCGTCGTGGTCACCGTCTGGCACCTCCCGCTGGCGTTCCTCGCGGCGGGCGACCTGCGGTCCAACATCGCGATCATCGTCGTGGGCACCGTCGCCGTGACCTTCTGGTACACGTGGCTGTTCGACCACACGGGCGGCAGCGTCCTGCTCGTGGTCGTCGCCCACGCCGCCGAAGGCGCCGTGCAGCACGAGGGCAGCCTGCTCTACATGGTCGTCTGGTTGGCCGTGGCCGTCGTCCTCGTCGTGGTCGACCTGCGCACGTGGCTCCGGCCGGCCCCGGTCGCGGCGACGACGGTCCTGCCCCTCACCGGGGCGACGGCCGCGAGGGCCGCGCGGTGACCGACGACCTCGCCCTCGCCCGGCACGCGGGCGCGCTCGCCGTCGTGGCGGGCGCGCTGGTGGTGCTCACCGACCTGGGCCGCCTGCTCGGCGGGCGCGTGGCCGTGACGACGCCGCCGGTCAGTCGACCGCCTGCTCCAGCCCCGCCTCCTCGAGCGCCTCGCGCTCGCCGAGCAGCGCGCGCAGCTGCGCGTCGAGGGCCATCAGGCGCTCGGGCTCGAGCGCCGCGGCCGCGAGCTGCTCGTGCAGCTTCGTCTCCTGCGTCGCGATCTTCTCCAGCCGCCGCTCGATGCGCGCCACCTCCTTGCGGGCGGCGCGGCGCTCGCCCTCGGCGCGCGCGTCCCCGCTCGGGGGCGCCGAGGAGGACGACACCGACGGCGCGGCGGGCTGGCCGGCACGGCGGCGCAGGTACTCCTCGATACCGCCGGGCAGGTCGGTGATGCGGCCGTCGCCGAACAGCCCGACGACGCGGTCGCACACGCGTTCGGTGAGGTAGCGGTCGTGGCTGACCACGACCAGCGTGCCCGGCCAGCCGTCGAGGAGGTCCTCGAGCTGCTGGAGGGTGTCGACGTCGAGGTCGTTGGTCGGCTCGTCGAACATCAGCACGTTGGGCTCGGTCATGAGCAGGCGCACGAGCTGGAGGCGCCGCCGCTCGCCGCCGGAGAGGTCGGCCACCGGCGTCCACTGGCGGGCGGCCGGGAAGCCGAAGCGCTCGGCCAGCTGCGAGGCGGTCTGCTCGTACTTGCCGATCGTGACCCGCTCCGCGATGTCCTCGACGGCCTGCAGCACCCGGCGGTGCAGGGGCAGGTCGGAGAGATCCTGGGAGAGGTGGGCCAGGCGCACGGTGGTGCCCTGGACCCGCTTGCCGCCGTCGAGCTCGCGCTCCCCGGCCAGCGCACGCAGCAGGGTCGTCTTGCCCGAGCCGTTCATCCCGATGATGCCGACGCGGTCGCCGGGGCCGATGCGCCAGGTCTGCCGGTCGACCAGGGTGCGCTCGCCGACCGCGAGGGTCGCGTCCTCCAGCTCGAGCACGGTGCGCCCGAGCCGGTGCTTGGCCATGGTCACCAGCTCGACGGAGTCGCGGGGCTCGGGGACGTCGGCGATCAGCGCCTCGGCGGCCTCGACGCGGTAGCGCGGCTTGGACGTGCGCGCCTGGGGCCCGCGGCGCAGCCAGGCCAGCTCCTTGCGGGCGAGGTTGCGGCGGCGCTGCTCGGCGGCGTCGGCCAGGCGCGCCCGCTCCGCCCGCGCGTAGATCCAGTCGCCGTAGCCGCCCTCGTACTGCTCGACGTGGGCGTCGACGACCTCCCAGGTGCGCGAGGCCACCGTGTCCAGGAACCACCGGTCGTGCGTGACGACGACGAGCGCGGTGCGCCGGGCCAGCAGGTGCTCGGCCAGCCAGCCCACGCCCTCGACGTCGAGGTGGTTGGTGGGCTCGTCGAGCACGAGCAGGTCGAGCTCCTGCACCAGCGCCGCGGCGAGGGCGATCCGCTGGCGCTCCCCGCCCGACAGCCCCTCGATCGAGGTGTCGAGGCCGCGGTCGCCGCCCGGGCGCAGGCCCTCGATGACGGCGCGGCTGCGGCTGTCCGCGGCCCACTCGTGGTCGGGGACGGGGCTCGTCCCGAATCCCGCCTGGCTGAGGACGGCCTCGCGCACCGACGCCCCGGTGGGCCGCGACTGCTGGGTCACCGTCGCCATGCGCAGGCCGCGCACCGGGCTGACGCGGCCGGAGTCGGGGACGGTGAGCCCGGCGAGGATCGAGATGAGCGTCGACTTCCCCCCGCCGTTGCGGCCGACGACGCCGATGCGGTCGCCGGTGTCGACGCCGAGGGAGACGCCGTCGAGCACCGGCTTCGGGCCGCCGAAGGCGATCGTGACCGACTCGAGGTTGACCAGGTTGGGCACGGTTTCCAGTCTCCGGGAGGAGCGAACGGGGAGTTCGCTCGCATAGAAGCAGCGAACGGCGCGTTCGCTGCACGAGGGGCGGGCGGGGTCAGGCGTAGGCGCCGGGGCCGGGGTCGCGCGGGCGGGGCGGGCCGGTGGACCCGCCCTCGCCGTCGACCACGCGCGCGCCGGGCACCGGCCCGTGGGCCACGCGCACCGTGCGGCACACGCCGACGCCCGCGAGCTCGGCGGCCACGCGCACGGCGGCGTCGTGGCCGTCGCAGAGGAACACGCAGGTCGGGCCGGAGCCCGAGACGACGCCGGCCAGGGCGCCGGCGTCCACCCCGGCGCGCAGCGTGCGCCGCAGGCCCGGGTCGAGGCTCACCGCGGCCGCCTGCAGGTCGTTGCCCAGCAGCAGCGCCAGCGACCGCGCCTCGCCGGACGCCAGTGCTTCGAGCACCGGCTCGACGTCGCCGACGCGGCGAGGCGCCTCGGGGCGGGCGCGCAGGCGGTCGAGCTCGGCGAACACCGTCGGCGTCGACAACCCGTGGTCGGCGACCGCGACCACCCAGTGGAACGTGTGCCGCGAGAGCACGGGCACGAGGCGCTCGCCGCGCCCCGTGCCCAGCGCCGTGCCGCCGTGCAGCGCGAAGGCGACGTCGGAGCCGACCTCGGCGGCGACGCCCAGCAGCGCCTCGCGGCCCAGGTCGAGGCGCCACAGGCTTGCCGTGGCCAGCAGGGCGGCCGCGGCGTCGGCGCTGCCGCCCGCCATGCCGCCGGCGACGGGGATCGCCTTGCGCAGGCCGACGCGGACGTCGGGGCGGCGGTCGGCGTGGCGGGCGAGGGCCTCGACGGCCTTCCAGGCGAGGTTGCTGGCGTCGGTGGGCACGTCGGCGCCGGTGACGCCGTCGGCCGCGGACACGGTGACGCCGGGCTCGATGGCGCCGGGGACCGCGGTGGTCACGCTGACCTCGTCGGTGATGCTCAGGGCCTGGAAGACGGTGACGAGGTCGTGGTAGCCGTCGGGGCGCAGGTCGCCCACGGCCAGATGCAGGTTGATCTTGGCCGGGACGCGGACGGTGACCGGCGGTCCGACGGCGGAGAGCACCCGTCCAGGGTACGGACCGCGCCCGGGCGGCCTCGTCG
>CADCTH010000591.1 GCA_902805495.1 uncultured Actinomycetospora sp. | reverse complement strand
TGGGCCAGTCCTCGCCGGGCAGGGCCTGCCAGACGGCGTGCGCGCCCCGGCCGGCGGCGAGGGCCTCGAGCAGGGCGGGGCCGCGCGGGTAGGCGGCCCAGCCGGTGGTCTCGGGCGCTGTGGCCGGCAGGCGCTCGCGGGGCGTCTCGGCCTCGATGCGGGCGTGGCGCGGGGGCACCGCGAGGCGCAGGACGTCGGCGAGCGTGCCGGCGTAGCGGTCGGCGACGGCGCGGCCGAGGCCCGCGAGCTCCGGGCCCAGCACCGGCTCCGGGGACACGACCTTCTCGAGCCACCCGAGCCGGCCGGTGTGCTCGCTGGTGTCCTCGCGGGCGAGCACGAAGCCGTCGACGGTGCGGCCGGCGAAGCGCACACGGACCCGGGCGCCGGGGACGGCGTCGCCGGCGAGTTGCTCGGGGACCTGGTAGTCGAAGGGGCGGTCGAGGTGGGCGAGGTTGACGTCGACGGCCACCCGCGCGATGGGGCGCTCGGTAGCGGGGAGGCGTTCGTTGCGGTGGGGCTTCTTCGCGGCCGGCTTCGGGGCCGTCGGCTCCGGGGCGGCGGGCGCCGCGAACAACGCCTCCCCCGCCTCGCCCGCCCTCACGGCGCCCGGTCTACCAGAGGACCCCGACCGGCCCGGAGCGTCGTGGTGATCGTGGGGGCTTTCCTCGCGTTCAACGCCAGCGTGGCCCCCACGCTGGCACAGGGTCCGCGCGCGCACGCACGACGGCCCGGTCACCTCGGGGTGCGAGGTGGCCGGGCCGGCGTGGTGGAGCTGGGGTCAGCTGCCCGCGATCGACTTCAGGGCGTCGGCGCGGTCGGTGCGCTCCCACGGGAGGTCGAGGTCGTCGCGGCCGAAGTGGCCGTACGCCGCGGTCGGCTGGTAGATCGGGCGCAGCAGCTGCAGGTCGCGCACGATCGCGCCGGGGCGCAGGTCGAAGACCTCGTGGATGGCCTTCTCGATCTTGGCCGGGTCGACGTTCTCGGTGCCGAAGGTCTCGACGAACACGCCCACGGGCTCGGCCTTGCCGATGGCGTAGGCGATCTGGACCTCGACGCGCTTGGCCAGGCCGGCGGCCACGACGTTCTTGGCCACCCAGCGCATGGCGTACGCGGCGGAGCGGTCGACCTTCGACGGGTCCTTGCCCGAGAAGGCGCCGCCGCCGTGGCGGGCGTAGCCGCCGTAGGTGTCGACGATGATCTTGCGGCCGGTCAGGCCGGCGTCGCCCATGGGGCCGCCGGTGACGAAGCGGCCGGTCGGGTTGACCAGCACGCGGGTGTTCGACGAGTCGAGGTCGATCCCGTCGAGCACCGGCTGGATGACCTTGTTCTTGATGTCCGGGGTCAGCAGCTCGTCGAGGTCGATGTCGGCGGCGTGCTGGGTGGACAGCACCACGGTCTCCACGCCGACCGGCTTGTCGCCGTCGTACGCGATGGTGACCTGGGTCTTCCCGTCCGGACGCAGGTAGGGCAGCGTGCCGTCGCGGCGCACCGCGGTCAGCTTGCGCGCCAGGCGGTGCGCCAGCCCGATCGGCAGCGGCATGAGCTCCGGGGTGTCCGCGTCGGCGTAGCCGAACATCAGGCCCTGGTCGCCCGCGCCCTGCTTGGCGATCTCGTCCTCGTTGCCCTCGACGCGGGACTCGTAGCCCTGGTCGACGCCCTGGGCGATGTCCTTCGACTGCGCGCCGATGGAGATCGACACACCGCAGCTCTCGCCGTCGAAGCCCTTGGCGGACGAGTCGTAGCCGATGTCGAGGATCGTCTTGCGGACGATGTCGATGTAGTTCACCTGGGCGTTGGTGGTCACCTCGCCGGCGACGTGGACCTGGCCCGTGGTGACCATCGTCTCGACAGCGACGCGGCTCTTGGGATCCTGCGCCAGCAGGGCGTCCAGGATGCCGTCGCTGACGGCGTCACAGATCTTGTCCGGGTGGCCCTCGGTGACGGATTCGCTGGTGAACAGACGCCTAGCGGGCACGAGCTCTCCCTGCCTCGACAATGGGACCCGTCCACACTAACGGCATCCCCCGCATTCGGAGGGGCGCTGACCTGCCGAAATGCCAAGCCTGTCACACAACGGTTGTGTTCTCCGCACATCCGTGGGATTGGCGTTCAGGGCAGCCGCTCGGCCACCGCGTCCCAGACGCGGGCCGCCAGCGCGGCCTTCGAACCCATCGGCAGCGGCGTCGACGACCCGTCCGCGCCGAGCAGCCAGCCCTCGTTGTCCTCGACCTCGAACGCGCGTCCGGCGCCCACGGCGTTGACGACGAGCAGGTCGCAGCCCTTGCGCTCGAGCTTGGCCCGCCCGTACTCGAGCACGCTGCGGTGCTCGTCGCCGGTCTCCGCGGCGAAGCCGACCACGAGGCGCCGCGGGACGTCCTCGGTGACGAGCTCGCGCAGGATGTCCGGGTTGAACTCGAGCGGGATCGAGGGGGCGTCGTCGCCCTTCTTGATCTTTCCGGCGGAGACGGCCGCCGGCCGGAAGTCCGAGACGGCGGCGGCCATGACGACCACGTCCGCGGCCTTCGCCGCGTCGAGGACGGCCTCGCGCATCTGCACGGTGGTCTGCACGCGGCGCAGGTCGACCGCGGCGGGCGGGTCGAGGTCGGCGACCGTGCCGGCGACGAGCGTGACCTCGGCGCCGCGCTGCGCGGCGACGCGCGCCAGGGCGTAGCCCTGCTTGCCCGACGAGCGGTTGCCCAGCGTGCGCACGGGGTCGAGCGGCTCGGCGGTGCCGCCCGCGGACACGACGACCCGGCGGCCCTCGAGGTCACGCGGCAGCGGGAAGGGCATGCCGCCGCTGTCGACGCCCCACTCGAGCAGCAGCCGCGCGAACTCGGCGATCTCCGGCGGCTCGGGCAGCCGTCCGGGCCCGCTGTCGGCGCCGGTCAGGCGCCCGGACGCGGGCTCGAGGACGACGGTGCCGCGGCGGCGCAGCGTCGCGACGTTGTCGACCGTCGCCGGGTGCTCCCACATCTCGGTGTGCATCGCCGGCACGGCCAGCACCGGGCACCGGGCGGTGAGCAGGGTGGAGGTGAGCATGTCGTCGGCGCGGCCGTGCGCCATGCGCGCGAGCAGGTCGGCCGTCGCGGGCACCAGGACGACCAGGTCGGCACGGCGCCCGAGGGCGACGTGCGCGACGTGGGGGACGTCCTCGAACACCCCGGAGTGCACCGGGTTGCCCGAGAGCGCCTCGAACGTGGCCTCGCCGATGAACTCCAGCGCCGACCGCGTGGCCACCACCTGCACGTGGTTGCCGGCCTCGCGCAGGCGCCGGAGCACCTCGCAGGCCTTGTAGGCGGCGATGCCGCCGGAGACCCCGAGAACGATCTCCCGGGGCGGCGTCACGGGTCCAGCTCCGCTTCGCTCCGTGTCCCGACGCTCTGTGTCACTCGCCCTCGGTGTGCTCGAGCAGACCGGAGTGGATCTCGCGCATGGCCACCGAGAGGGGCTTCTCGCGCGGGCCCGGCTCGACGAGCGGGCCGACGTACTCGAGCAGGCCCTCGCCCAGCTGGGCGTAGTAGTCGTTGATCTGGCGGGCACGCTTGGCCGCGTAGATGACCAGCGCGTACTTGGAGCTCACCGTCTCCAGCAGCTCGTCGATCGGCGGGTTGGTGATGCCCTCCGGACCTTCGAGGATGCCGGACCGTCCGATGGGAATGCTCACTCGCTCGCTCCTGCGGGGGTGGCGCCGGACTCAAGACCGGTCCGGCGGTTCGGTGCGGTCCCCCGGTCGGCACGGCCGACGGGAGGACCGGCGCTCAACTCTACCAACCGGCGCGCGGTCTCCCCGACGTCGTGGTTCACGACGGTGACGTCGAACTCACTGCTCGCGGCCAGTTCCTCGCGCGCGGTGGCCAGACGGCGGTCGACGACCTCGGTGGCCTCGGTGCCGCGGCCGATGAGCCGGCCGACGAGGACCTCCCACGACGGCGGCTCGAGGAACACGAACAGGGCGTCCGGCCGCTGCTCCCGCACGGCGCGCGCCCCGGCGAGGTCCAGCTCGAGCAGGACGGGCTGGCCCGCGCTGAGGTGCTCGTCGACCGGGGCCCGGGGAGTGCCCGAGCGGTGCATGCCGCCGTGGATCTCGGCCCACTCGAGCAGCTCGCCCTCGGTGATCATGCGGTCGAACTCGTCGGCGGTGACGAACCGGTAGTCGCGCCCGTCGACCTCGCCCGGGCGCGCGGCCCGCGTCGTGGCCGACACGCTGAACCACAACGGCGCACGGATGCGCCGCAGTTCCGAGACCACCGTGCTCTTGCCGACCCCCGAGGGCCCGGCCAGCACGATCAGCCGGCCGGGCCCGTGCGAGGGGGCCTCGTCCATCAAGCGCTCACCGGGGCACTCACCGGTTCACTCGCCGGTGGAGAACTCGTCGAGCAGGGCCTTGCGCTGACGCTCACCGAGCCCGCGCAGGCGCCGGCTGGGGGCGATCTCCAGCCGCTCCATGATCTGCTGGGCGCGGACCTTGCCCACGCCCGGCATGGCCTCCAGCAACGCCGAGACCTTCATCTTGCCGAGCACCTCGTCCGAGTCGGCCTGCTCGAGCACCTCCGAGAGGCTGGTGCCCCCGCGCTTGAGCCGCTCCTTGAGCTCGGCCCGGGCACGGCGGGCGGCGGCGGCCTTCTCGAGCGCCGCTGCCCGCTGCTCCTCGGTCAGCTCGGGTAAAGCCACGTTCTCCTCCGGAAGGTCGTGACGACGGGGGCCGGTCGAGCCGGTCCCCGTGGTGGCGGATGGCTGGGTCCAGTGCTGGCGAACGTACCGCGCGGGGCCGACGTCGACAGTCCGTGGGGCGGGAGTGTCCGCAGGTCGGGCGGGCCTCGCGCTCACCGGCGTGATCGATCGGTCCTGTGGCCGGCACGGGCCGGGGCTACCCCGTCAGCGCCCCGTTCAGCGCGCCGACGGCAGCTCTCAGCGCTCCGGGGTCGGGGCCCGCGGTCAGGACCTCGCGGGCGCTCACGGGCACGACCGGTCCCCCGGCGGCGCCCAGCGCGCCGTCCGGCGCGCCGAAGGCGCCCGCCACGTCCGAGGGCGTGCCGCACTGGGCGCCGAGTCCCGGCACCAGCACCGGGCCGCCGAGCCCCGCGAGGTCCAGCCCGTGGTCGCGGCCGGTGGTGCCGCGCGTGAGCC
>CADCTH010000590.1 GCA_902805495.1 uncultured Actinomycetospora sp. | reverse complement strand
GCGGCCCCGGTGGTGGACGTCGGGGGAGGCGCGGTGCGGACGGTGGTTGGGCAGGACCACGACATCCCGGCGCCGCGAGGCGCCGCCGCGCCCCGCCCGACGTCCACCCGGCCCGTCACCGTCGAGCTCCCGGCGCTGACCGGGCTGCGCGCGGTCGCCGCGGTCTGGGTGCTGCTGCACCACCTGAGCTTCCTGCCCGTCTCCGGCTACGCGGGCTGGTTCGCCCCCGTGGCGCCGCTCATCGGGGCGGGCACGCTGGGCGTCGACCTGTTCTTCGCCCTCTCCGGTTTCCTGCTCGCCCGCTCCTACCTCGACCGGTGGCGTGGTGCCCCCGGCCCGCGGCAGGCGCTGGGCTTCGTCTGGGCCCGCGTGGCCCGTGTCTGGCCGCTCTACGCGGTCGTGGTGGTCCTGGTCGGGCTGTGGTTCGCCGCGCGCGCCGTCCTGGGGAGCGACGGTGTGATCACGTGGCAGGGCGCCCAGCCCGGCCTGGACCCCCTGAGCTGGCTGCGCCAGCTGACGATGACGCAGATGTGGGACTCCGGCGGCATCGACGGCGTCTCGTTCGTGCTGCCGGCGTGGTCGATCAGCGCCGAGTGGGCCGCCTACCTCGCGTTCCCGCTCCTGGCCGGCGCCGCGTGGCTTATCCGCGGCTGGCCGCGCCCGCTGCTGGCCGTGCTCGCGGTCCTCGCCGCGTCGCCGACCGCCCTCGTCGCGGTCCGGGGCGCCTTCGGCGGCTCGTTCGACGGGTTCTGGGCGGTCCGCCTCGCGGCCGGCTTCGCCGCCGGTGTGCTGACGTGGCTAGTCGTCCGGCGCGTGCCGCGCACGGCGGTGGTCTCGCGCTGGGCCCACCGGGTGCTGCTGGTGGCGATCGGCGAGATCCTCCTGGTCGTCTACTGGGCCGCCACCGCGCCGCCCACCGCCGCGTTCGCCGCCGACGCCCGCGTGTTCCTCGCCGCGCCGCTGCTGCTCGGGCTGCTGGGCGCGCTGTCGCTCACCGACGGGCCCGTGGCCCGCGCGCTGGGCGGGGCCCGGCTGCGCCACGGCGGACGCATCTCCTACGCGCTCTACCTCGTGCACTTCCCCCTGATCGAGATGGCGCTCGTCGCCATGACCCGCATCCCCGCGCTCGCCCCGGACACGGCGGCGGCCGCCCTGCTCGTGCCTCACCTCGCGGTGGCGTCCCTGGTGCTCGCGCACCTGGCGTACCGCTGGGTGGAGGAGCCCGCGCAGGCCTGGATGCGGGACCGGGACCCGTCGCGGCGCCGGGGTGGCGTGCGCCGCGACCTCGCGGAGACCCGGCGTCCGGAGGTCACCCCGCCCTCCGGTCACCGGGCGGTCGGGCGGCGTGGGGGCAGCCACGCCGTCCGGCCGACGACGGTCACCACCCCGTCGTGGCACGCGGCCTGAGTCGGGCGCTCAGGACCCCGGTGCGCCGAGGTCGTTGAGCCGCAGCAGGGCGGCGGGGCCGTCGGCGGCGGGCCGGACCACGGTGCGCGCGGTGTTCTCCAGCCGTGGGAACACCGCGCGGTAGTGGTCGAGCGGGATCCCGATCATCGAGCACAGCAGCAGGCGCAGCAGCGTCTGGTGGGCGACCACCAGCACCCGGCCGTCGGGGTGCGCGGTGGCGGCCTCGATGAGCACCGGGGCGGCGCGGGCGACGGCGTCGGCGCCGGGCTCGCCCCCGGGCATCGGCGCGGTGGCGGGCCGGCGCAGGAACGCGGCCACCGCGTCGGGGTACTCCGCGGACGTCTCCTCGCGGGTGTGCCCGTCGGCCTTGCCGAAGTCCACCTCGACCAGGCGCTCGTCGACCCGCACCGCCAGCCCGGCGGCCTCCGCGGCCGCGGAGGCCGTGTCGTGGGCCCGGAGTAGGGGCGAGGCCAGCACCGCGTCGAGGCCCGCCCCGGCCGCCCACCGGGCGAGCTCGGCCGCCTGCTCCCGCCCGCGCGGGGTGAGCGGGACGTCGGAGCGCCCGGCGTAGCGGTCGCTGTGCCACGCGGTCTCGCCGTGGCGCACCAGCACCAGCTCGGTCACGTGTCCTCCCGGGGCGGGCCGATCCGGCCGCGCTCGGTCAGCGCGGCCCGGAACGCCGCGTAGCGCTCGTCGATCGCGGGGATCGTGCCGCGGCGCGGGCACCTCGGCCACGTGGACCTGTCCGTCGACCGTGCCCTCGCCGCAGCACAGCGCGACCCGCGATGATCGCGGCGCCGGAGGGGACCGACGAGGGGAGGGTGCCCGTGAACCCGGGAGAACTCGCGTCCACCCGCGCCGCGATCGTCGAGCACGCACGGCGGCTGGTGGCCGACGGCCTCGTCGTGGGCACGGCCGGCGACCTCGCGGCGCGGGTCGGCGAGCTGATCGCGGTGACCCCGTCGGGCGTCGACTACGCGGTGATGACCCCCGAGGACGTCGTGCTCGTCGACCTCGACGGCGCCGCCGTCGACGGGCACCTGCGCCCGACCAGCGAGCTGCCGCTGCACCTGCTCTGCCACCGCCACCACGACGCGCGGGCGGTGGTGCACACCCACTCGGCCGCGGCGGTCGCGCTGTCCCTGCTGCGCGACGACGTGCCGCTCGTGCACTACCAGACCGCGATCTTCGGCGGCCGGGTCGCCGTGGCCGACTACGCGCCGTTCGGCACCGACGAGCTGGCCGCGAACGTCTCGGCGGCGCTCACCGACCGCACCGCCGCGGTGATGCGCCACCACGGCACGCTGGTCGTCGCGGACACCCTCGCCGTCGCCGACGTCGGGGCCCGCCACCTCGAGTGGCTGTGCGACGTGTGGCTGCGCGCGGCCGCGGTCGGGTCGCCGCGCGAGCTCTCGGACGCCCAGGTCGCCGACGTCGCCCGCCGGCTCGCCGGGTACGGGCAGACGCCGGGTCGCTAGACCGGCAGGCGGCGGAAGACCGGGCGCGGGATGTGGCGCAGCACCGACATGACCGCGCGCAGCGGGGCCGGCGCCCACACCAGCTCCCGGCCCTTCGTCACGGCGTCGACGGCGATCTCGGCGACCTTCTCCGGGGTGGTCGACAGCGGCGCGGGGTCCATCCCGGCGGTCATCTTCGAGTGCACGAAACCGGGGCGCACGATCGTCACGCCGATCCCGTCGGGGCGCAGGGCCTCGGTGAGCCCGGTGTAGAACGCGTCCATGCCGGCCTTGGTGGAGCCGTAGACGAAGTTCGACCGGCGGGCGCGCTCGCCGGCCACGCTCGACAGGGCGACGATCCGGCCGTGGCCCTGGGCGCGGAACTCCGCGGCCAGCGCGACGCCGACGGACACCGTCGCCACGTAGTTGACCTCGGCGAGCTCGACGGCGACGTCGATGTCCTGCCAGGCCTTCTCCTGGTCACCGAGCAGCCCGAACGCGACGACGGCGATGTCGATGTCGCCGCCGGCGAACGCCTTGCGCACGGCCTCGGTGTGCACCGCGGCGTCGCGGGCGTCGAACTCGACGGTCTCGACCGACGCGCCGGCGCGGGTGAGGCGGGCGGCGGCGTCGGCGAGCCGCGGCGACTGGCGGCCGGCCAGCACCACGCGCACGGGCCCGCCGGTGAGGTAGCGCTCGGCGATCGCGAGGCCGATCTCGGACGTGCCGCCCAGGAGCAGCAGGGACGTCGGGTGGCCGACGGCGTCGATCATGGTTCTCCTCAGGGGGTGAGCCGGAGGCGGCGCGACATGTCCGAGGCGAACACGCCGTCGGGGTCGGCGGCGTCGCGGATCTTGCGCCACTCGTCCAGCCGCGGGTACATGGCGGCGAAGGTGTCGTGGTCGGTGCGCGAGTCCTTGGCGGTGTAGAGACGCCCGCCCATGGCCAGCACGCGCTCGTCGAGGGAGCGGCAGAACGCGCCCAGGCCCTCGACGATCGGGAAGTCGACGCAGATGTTCCAGCCGGGCATCGGGAACGACAGCGGCGCCCGGTTGCCCTCGCCGAACTTCTTGAAGACGTTGAGGAACGAGACGTGCCCGGACTCGGCGATGTCGCGCACGATCGCCCGGAACTCGGCCTCGGCCGCCAGCGGGACGATGAACTGGTACTGCAGGAAGCCCTTCGAGCCGTAGGCCCGGTTCCAGTCCCCGAACAGGTCCAGCGGGTGGTAGAAGGCCGTGAGGTTCTGGATCTGGCCGCGCTTGTTCTTCGTCTTGCGGTAGTACAGCTCGCCGATCGCCGAGAACGTCAGCTTGTTGGCCAGCCCGTTGGGGAAGACGTCGGGCAGGTCGACCAGCGTGGGGGCGTCGAACTTCAGCGGGTCGCGCCGCAGCTTCGCGGGCAGCTCGTCGAGCCGCGCCAGCGAGCCGCGGCCCAGCGCCGCGCGGCCCAGCTTCGACCCGGTCGAGATCGAGTCGAACCAGGCCGACGAGTAGTCGTAGGCCTCGTCGGAACCGTCGGAGAAGCGCGCGATGGTCTCGTCGAGGTCCGCGGTGCGCTCGGTGTCGGCGACGAAGTACGCGGTCTCGGTCTTGGTCATGCGGATCGTCGCCCGCAGGATGACGCCGGTCAGCCCGATGCCGCCGACCGTCGCCCAGAACAGCTCGGACTCCTGGCCGTCGGGCTCGAGGCGGCGGACCTCGCCCGAGGCGAGCATGAGGTCCATCGACACGACGTGGTCGCCGAAGCTGCCGGCCGTGTGGTGGTTCTTGCCGTGGATGTCGTTGGCGATCGCCCCGCCGATGGTCACCTGGCGGGTGCCCGGCAGCACCGGCACCCACAGGCCGAAGGGCAGCGCGATGCGCATGAGGCGGTCGAGCGAGACGCCCGCGTCGAGGTCGATGAGCCCGGTCTCGGCGTCGACGGCGTGGATGCGGTCGCGGGCGGTCATGTCGAGCACGAGCCCGCCGGCGTTCTGGGCGGTGTCGCCGTACGAGCGCCCGAGGCCCCGCGCGATCACGCCCCGGGATCCGGCCCCGGCGAGCGCCTCCGCCAGCGCCGGGGTGGAGGCGACGTCGTCGCCGGTGAGCACGGTGGCCCGGCTCGGGGCCGTGCGGGCCCACCCGGCGAGCGTCTTCACGGAGCGTGGCATCCCGCGCGAGTCTAGGGGGTGTCCAGGACGGGGACTCCCGCGCGTCCCGTCCGGGCCCACCCGGCGACGGTCTCCTCGCCCACCTGCGGCGACAGCGCCCCGAGCGGCAGGCGCGGCACCCACCGCGCGAGGCCGACCGCGTCGCGGGTCGGGTGGCCGTCGAGGTAGACCGGCAGGCGGACCTCCTCGACGAGCAGGCGCGGGGTGAGGAACGGGCCGCCCGTGGTGGGCGAGACGGCGATCTCGCCCGCGTCCGACAGCCCGGGCGGGGTGAGCCGCCACGGGGGCACGCCCGCCGTGCCGCCGGTGAGCGCCGGCGGGCGCAGGCACGGGAAGACGACGGCGACGGGCCAGTCGACGAGCGCGGTGCTGCCCGGCGCGACGACGTCGTCGAACGGCACGGTGCGCGGGACGCGGGGGACGCTGACCGCGAGCGGGAGCTCCGGCGCCTGCCCGCTCGGGCTCGCGGCCTGGGCGTCGGCG
>CADCTH010000589.1 GCA_902805495.1 uncultured Actinomycetospora sp. | reverse complement strand
GACACCCTGTTCGCCGCGGTCGGCGTGCGTCCGGAGGCGACGTTCGTGGTCGAGACGTCGACCACCGGCTACACCACCAACCTCCCGCTCGCGGACGTCACCGGCGGCAAGGCCTGGCTGGTGTGGGAGCACGAGGGCAAGCCGCTGACCCGGGAGCACGGCGGCCCGGTGCGCATGCTCGTGCCGCACCTGTACTTCTGGAAGTCGGCGAAGTGGATCTCGAAGATCACGCTGCTCGACCACGACGAGCCCGGCTTCTGGGAGGTGAACGGCTATCACGAGCGAGGCGACCCCTGGCGTGAGCAGCGGTTCGACGGGGACTGACCCCGGTACCGGCCCCTCCGTCCTCCGCCACCGCGCGGGGGGACCCAACGACCGGCGCGCGGCGGCGAAGTGGCGCGACGCGCGGGTCGTCGAGGTGGCGCAGCCCGCGGTCGACGCCGTCGTGCTGCGCCTCGCCGTGCCGGAACGCGTCCAGCACCACCCGGGCCAGCACTACGTCGTGCGCCTGCGCGCCCCCGACGGCTACACCGCCCAGCGCTCGTACTCGGTGGCGTCGGCCCCCGACGACGACCTCGTGGAGCTGTTCGTCGAGCGCATCGACGACGGCGAGGTCTCGCCGTACCTCGCCGACGTCGTCGAGGCCGGCGACGACCTCGAGGTCCGCGGTCCCATCGGCCGGTGGTTCGTCTGGAGCGGGTACACCCCGGCCGTCGCGATCGGCGGGGGCAGCGGGGTGGCCCCGCTGGTCGGGATGCTGCGGCACGCGACCGTGCTCGGGCACCCGGAGCCGCTGCGCCTCGCGGTCAGCGCCACCACGCGCGCGCGCCTGCCCTACGCCGACGAGCTGGAGGCCGCCGGTGCGCGGATCGCCCTGACCCGCGAGCTCGGCACCCCGCACGCCGGGCGCCTCGACGCCGACGCGGTCGCCGCGCTCGTCGACCCGGACGCGACGGTCTACCTGTGCGGCTCGGCGCGCTTCACCGGCGCGATCGAGACGCTGCTCGTCGACGCGGGCCAGCCGGCCGGGACGATCCGCGTGGAGCGCTTCGGCCCGACCGGCTGATCCGGCGCGACCGGCTAGTGGAGGTGGCGCTGCCAGTCGGCGGGCACGCGGTCGGCGGGCCCGGGCACGGTCTGGTCCTCCGGGTGGTTCTGCGCCCCGGCCAGCACCGGGCCGTGGCCCACCGTGCCGTCGCGGTCGTCGAAGAACCAGTCCTCGCCGGGCTCGAAGCTCGTGAGGATCGGGTGCCCGTGCTCGCGGGCGTGGCGGGTCGCGTGCTGGCTCGGCGACGAGTCGCAGCACCCGATGTGCCCGCAGGCGGCGCAGCGGCGCAGGTGGAACCACCACCCGCCGGCCGCGTCGCACTCCAGGCAGCCGGTGCCCGACGGCTGGGCGTGCGGGTCGATCTCCGGTCCGGTCGCGGGGGACGTCACGGGGTCTCCTCCAGGTGTGGTTCGCCCAGCCCAAGTGCTGCGCGGTCGCGGGCCGGGACGTCGGCCAGGTACTCGGGGTGCGAGCCCAGCCACCGCTGCGCGTAGGGGCAGCGCGGCACGACCGCGGTGCCCGGAGGGCCCTCGGCGCGCGCGGCCTCGAACACCCCGCGCACGATCCTGCCCCCCAGGCCGCGCCCGGAGTAGGCCTCGTCGACCTCGGTGTGCACCAGCACGATCGCCGGCATGCCGTCCGCCGTGCGCCGGCGCCGGACATCCGCGTGACCCGCCTCGACACCGTCGACCCGCAGGACGAACGCCCCGCGGTCGGGGTCCTCGTCGACCCGGATGTCTGCGCTCACGTCGGCGTGCTCGCCCGTCTCGCCCATCGCTGCCTCCCCGGCGTCCCGTCCCCGACGGCCTCCATCCTGCTCCCGCGCGCCGGGTGGTGTCGGTGACCCGCGGCACCCGGCGTTGACGTCCTCGGTCCTCGAGCGCACGATCGGGACCGATCGGTCCGGGACCGGTCGGTCCACGAGGAGGAACCATGAGGGACGCGGTCATCGTCGACGCCGTGCGCACCCCGCTCGCCAAGGGCAAGCCCGGTGGGGCGTACGCGCAGGTGCACCCGGTGGAGCTGCACGCGCACGTGCTGCGGGCGCTGGTCGAGCGGACGGGGCTCGACCCCGCCGAGGTCGACGACGTCGTCGGCGGCGCGGTGGGGCAGGTCGGCGAGCAGAGCGGCAACACCACACGGTTCGCGGCGCTGGCCGCGGGCTTCCCCGAGTCGGTGCCCGGGGTGACGGTCGATCGCCAGTGCGGGTCGAGCCAGCAGGCGCTCTCGTTCGCCGCGCAGGACGTCGTCGCCGGGGGCTACGACATCGCCATCGCCTCCGGGGTCGAGTCGATGGCGCGGATCCCCATCGGCAGCCAGACGCTCGTGGACGGCGTCCGCCAGGACGTCGCCGGGCCGTCGGTGGCCGGCCGGTACGCGCCGGGGCTGGTCCCGCAGGGCGTGAGCGCCGAGCTCATCGCGCGCCGATGGGGCCTCTCGCGGACGCAGCTCGACGAGTTCGCGCTCGCGAGCCACCAGAAGGCCGCCGCGGCGTGGTCCGACGGCCGGTTCGCCGCCGAGGTCGCACCGCTGAAGTCGCCGCGCGCCGACGGCTCGGTCGAGCGCCTCGAGACCGACGAGACGATCCGTCCCGGCACCACCGCCGAGGCCCTCGCCGGCCTGAGCCCCGCGTTCGCCGACCCCCGGTGGACCGAGCGCTTCGGCGACCTCGACTGGACCGTGACGGCGGGCAACGCCAGCCCCTACAACGACGGCGCCGCGGCTCTGCTGGTCACGACGTCCGAGATCGCGGCCGCGCACGGGTGGACCCCGCGCGCCCGGGTGCACACCGCCACCGTCACCGGCGACGACCCGGTCCTCATGCTCACCGGCATCATCCCCGCGACCGCCAAGGTCCTCGCCCGCGCGGGGCTCACGCTCGGCGACATCGGCGCCTTCGAGGTCAACGAGGCCTTCGCGTCGGTGGTGCTGGCCTGGATCGCCGAGACCGGCGCGGACCCGGCGCGGGTCAACGTGAACGGCGGCGCGATCTCCATCGGCCACCCGCTCGGCGCGAGCGGCGCCCGGCTGGCCACCACCCTGCTCGGCGTCCTCGAGCAGACCGGCGGGCGCTACGGCCTGCAGACCATGTGCGAGGCCGGCGGCACCGCCAACGCCACGATCGTCGAGAGGATCGATCGGTAGCTGCTCAGGGCTGGGCGTGCTCCCCGTTGGCCGGGGTGAGCGGCGTGATGCGAACCCGGGCCACGCGGTGCCCGTCGACGGCGGCGACGGTGAAGCGGTGGCCGAGGTAGTCGACGGTGTCGCCCACGTCCGGGGTCCGCCCGAGCTCCTGCAGGACGAAGCCGCCGAGCGTGTCGAACGACCCCTAGGGCAGCGTGATCCCGGTCTGCTCCTCGACATCACTGCGGTGCAGCAGGCCGTCGGCCTCGTAGGTGCCGTCGGCGTGCGGGCGCGCGGGCGCGGCCTTGGGGTCGTACTCGTCGCGGATCTCGCCGACGATCTCCTCGACGAGGTCCTCGACGGTGACGATGCCGTCGGTGCCGCCGTACTCGTCGATGACGACGGCGAGGTGCCCGCCGCCGCGGCGCATCAGCGACAGCGTGTCGAGCACGGGCTTGCTGCCGGGCAGGATCGTCACGGTGCGGGCGAGGTCGCGCAGCCGCGGCGGCGTGCCGTCGGGCAGCGGGCGGGCGGTGAGCAGGTCGCGGACGTGGACCACGCCGACGACGTCGTCGAAGGTCTCGCCGATGACGGGGTAGCGCGAGTGCGGGCGGTCGCTGATGTGCGTGACGGCGTCGGTGGCGAGGTCGTCGGCGTCGAGGAAGTCGACCTCGGTGCGCGGCACCATGACCTCGCTGATGACGCGGTCGGTGGCGGTGAAGGCGTCGGTGAGCAGGCGGCGCTCGGCGGCGGTCAGCGTGCTCGTCGTGCGCACCATGTCGCGCAGCTCGTCCTCGCTGACCTCGTCGGCGGGCGTGCGCGGGTCGACGCCGAGCAGCCGCACCACGGCGTTGGTCGACCGGGACAGCAGCCAGATCAACGGGCGGGTGAGCGTCGCGACCCGGTCGAGCACCGGGGCCGTCGTCAGCGACACCGCCTCGGGCTTCTGCAGCGCCAGCCGCTTGGGCACCAGCTCGCCCACCACCAGCGACAGGTACGACACCAGCGCCGTGACCAGCACCAGCGCCACGGTCGCGGCGAGCGCGATCGGCAGCCCGAGCCCGGTGAGGCCCGGCTGCAGGCGGGTCGCGAGCGTCGCGCCGCCGTAGCTCGAGGCGAAGAAGCCGGTGAACGTCACGCCGATCTGGACGGCGGAGAGGAAGCGGTTCGAGTCGCCGCGCAGGCGGGCCACCGCCCGGCCGCGCGCACTGCCCTCGGCGAGCGCCGTCACCTGCCCCGAGCGCAGCGACACCAGCGCGATCTCCGCGGCGGCGAAGAAGCCGCCGATGAGCACGAAGAGCAGCACCAGCCCGATCTCGAGCGCGACGTCCACCCCCCGATCCTCCCAGCCGGGAGGTATCGGAGGAGTCGGGGCGGGGCTCAGGGGACGCGTCCGGTGACGGCGACGATCCGGTGCAGGACGGGCGCGTCGACGACCGCGACGACCGGGTCGCCCCACAGCTCGGGCAGCGGGGCCCGCGGGACGAACACCTCGACGTGCTCGAGGCACGCGACCAGCGAGTCCCCGGGCAGCACGGGCTCCGGGCGGCCCAGGGCGCGGGCGAGGTCCCAGGCGTGCACGACGAGCTCGGTCAGCACGATGCGTCCCCACGTGGCGCGCGGCAGCTCCAGCCCCGGCGGGCCGGCGGTCCCGTCCCACGCCTCCGGGGCGCGCCACGCGGCGGCGGCCGCCTCGACGTCGCGGGCCAGCGCCTCCCGGCGCGCGGCGTCCCAGGGGCCGTCGCCGGGGCCGGCGTCGTCCTCGCCGCGGGCGAGCGCGGCGACGCCGGCGGTGACGCCCGCGAGGTGGTCGAACAGGTCGGCCACCGACCAGTCCGTGCACGGCGTCGGGAGGGCGAGCCGGCCGTCGCCGGTGGCCGTGACGAGCGCGGCCAGGGAGCGGGCGGCGGGCACGAGGTCGATCGGTCGGGTGTCCACGGGGGTGGGACGGCCGGGCGAGGCGCGACTCATCGGTCGGCGGGGTCGAGGCCCGGCCGAGGCCCGCACACCGCGACGCCCGCCGCGCGGTGCGCGACGGGACGTCGGAGGTGATGCCTCAGCGTGCGGCGACCGTGCGCCGCGTCCCGACGTCGGGGCGCACGGCCGTCCGGGACCAGCGGGGCCCGACGAGCACGATGTAGACGGCCACGAGCAGGTCGAAGCTCAGGCACGGGATCGTGTACGTGTCGGGCGCGAAGGCGTGGCCGGGACCGAAGTAGTGCAGCGCGACGTCCCACACGGGGTGCGCGGCCCAGCCGGCCACGAGCCACCAGTGCGAGCCGCGCACGCCGAGCGCGGCGAGCGTGCCGTAGACGGCGACGCCGACGATCTCGGCGAGGGTCCACGCCGCGCCCGCGCCGGCCGCCACGGCGAACGCGATGTAGACGCCCGCCGCGATCACCAGGACGGCGGCGAGCAGGGCGCGGACCACCATCGTCGGCACGACGCGGGCGAGCAGGTGGACGACGACGACGAGGGCGAGCGCGAGCACGACGCCGTCGACGAGGCCGGCGAACTCAGGGCGGAACATGGGGTGCCTCTCTCTCCGTGACAGGTGGTGGGGGCGGATCAGTGGCCGGGGTGCGGGTGACGCCAGGTCAGGACGGCCATCGCGACGAGCATCAGGACGTGGCCGCCGACGAGCAGCCCGGTGGGCGAGAGGACCCCGAGCCACAGCGGCACGAAGAGCACGACGAACGGCAGGTACATCGCGAGCGCCATCTCGGCGGTCGCGCGACGGCCGTGGCCGCGCCAGAGCATCCAGAGGGTCATCGTCACGGTCATGTCGGTGGCCATGACCAGGGCGCCGACCTCGGGCAGCTCGAGCACGGGGGTCCAGCCCGTCGCGTCGGCGACCGCCGACCAGAGCGGGCCGAGGGCGACCATGCCCACGACCATGGCGACGACCATCTCCAGGTAGTGCCGGACGGCGTGGCGCAGGCGGGGACGGTGGCTCGGGGTCGCGGCGACGGTGGTGTTCACGGGGGCCTCCTGGACGAGGGCTCGGGGATCGACCTGTCGATCGTCCGATCGCCCCGCCGGTCCTCGCGCCGGTGGAATCGCCGGGTCCGGATGGGTACCAGCCGCGGGTGCTGTACGGGCGTGCCGCCGAACGGGCGGCGATCCAGGCGGTCCTCGACGGCGCGCGGGCGTCGCGCGGGGGCGCGCTCGTCCTGCGCGGCGAGCCCGGCGTCGGCAAGTCGGCGCTCCTGGCCGACGCGATCGGGGAGGCGGCGGACGTCCGGGTGATCGCGAGCGCAGGTGTCGAGTCCGAGTCGCCCCTGGCCTTCGCCGCCCTGCAGCGCCTGCTGGGCCCCCTCACCCCGCTGCTCGGGCGCCTGCCGCTGCGGCAGGCCGACGCGCTGCACGCGGCCCTCGGGGGAGGCGGCGGGCCGGCCGGCGACCCGGACGACCGCTTCCTTGTGTTCCTCGCGACGCTGAGCCTGCTCGCCGAGGCCGGCCAGGACGGACCGGTGCTCGCGGTGGTCGACGACGCCCACTGGCTCGACGAGTCCTCGGCCGCCGCGCTGCTGTTCGCGGCGCGCCGCCTCGCGGACGAGCCGGTGGCGATGCTGTTCGCCGCGCGCGACGGCGACCCGCGGCACTTCGACAGCGGCGACCTGCCCGTGCTGGCGGTCCGCGGGCTCGGTGCCGCTGACGCGTCGGCCCTGCTCCGGGCCGCCGCCGACCCGGTCGACCCGGCGGTCGCCGACGCCCTCGTGACCGCGACTGCCGGGAACCCCCTGGCGCTCGTCGAGGTGCCCGCGGGCCTCACCACCGCCCAGCGTCGCGGTGAGGAGCCCCTGCCCGCGGCGCTGCCGGTCGCCGCGGAGGTCGAGCGGGCCTTCCTCGACCGGGCCCGACCGCTCGACGAGGCGGCGTGGACCTGGCTGCTCGTGGCCGCGGTCGACGACTCGGGGCGCGAGGGCACCGTTCGCCGCGCGGCCACGGCCCTGGGCGTGCCCGAGGGCGCCGCGGAGGCGGTCGAGCGCTCGGGTCTCCTGCGGCTCCGGGACGGGACGGTCGAGCTGCGCCACCCGCTGGTGCGCTCGGCCGCGCACGCCGCCGCCACCGGCGCAGCGCTGCGCCGCGT
>CADCTH010000588.1 GCA_902805495.1 uncultured Actinomycetospora sp. | reverse complement strand
GCGTGCCGAGGACGGGCAGCGGGCCCGACCGGGCGTCGACGACCCGGACCGGTCCGGACACCGTCCCGGACCACACGCCCGCCCCGACCGCCGCGCGCCGGGACGCCGCCGGCCCGCGCCCCGGCCGCTCGACACGGATCTCGGTGATCTCCGGGTCGTCCCCGCCCGCGGTGACGAGCGCGGGCGGGCCCCAGGCGTCGTCCACGACCGGCCGTGCCGCCACCGACACGTCGGCCACGCGCGTCCCGTGCCGCAGGTCGAGCAGCGGGGTCCACGGCCAGTACTCCTCGAGGCGGCCGCAGCGGGCGCACCCCAGCCCCAGCACCAGGCCGAACACGAGGTGGCCGAGCAGCGAGAGGCTCACCGTGGTCACCGTGAGGGGGAACATCTGCTGCTCGCCGCGCGGCGCGATGGCCACGGTGGCGACGAGTCCGGTCCACACCGGGAACACGGCGAACACCACCGCGGCGGTGACCGTCGCCCGCTGCCCCCACCGGCGCAGCCCGGTGTCCGCGACCAGCACGAAGAACGCGACGCCGATGCCGCCGCCGTCGCCGACCCAGCGCCAGAGGTAGCCCACGATCGCGCCGACGACCGAGGAGCCCGCGTCGACGTCGACGATCCACGTGCCGACCGTGGGGATGAAGTCGCCCCACAGACCGAGGAGGTAGACGGTGTCGAGGCGCACCGCGTCGTAGACCAGCGTCGCGAGGACGCCCCACACCACCCCGGCGAGCACCAGCCGGTCCTCGGGCACCGGCGCGAACAGGCCCAGGAGCAGCACGACCAGCGTCAGCGGGACCACGACCACGCCCGCGGTGAGGTGCATCGGGGCGACGCCGAACACGTGCGCCGAGATCGCGAGCAGCGGCAGCGCGGCCACGACGAGGTGCAGGCCGAGGCGCAGCAGGCGCCGGCGGTGCTCGGTGACGAAGGCCAGCACGGCCTCCGACCACGGGGCCGGACCGTCGGGCAGCTCCTCGGGCGGGACGGGCCGGGCCCGCACCCCCCGCCCGGCGCGGACCGGCGCCAGCGTGGTCGTCACCTCGCCCACCTGCTCGGGCACGAGCGCCCGCCACGGGGCGGGGCGCACGGCGCGGGCCGGGTACGTCACTGCGCGCTCCGTTCGACGGGGGTCAGGTGGGGACACCGTGACAGCCGCCGCGAGGACGTGGGTGCCGTTTCGCGGGATTCGGACCGGTGCCCCGGCGTGGCCCCGCCGTCGGGGGCGTGGGGCATCATGGGAGCCATGAGCCAGACGACCGTGCTCCCCGACACCCGCCCGCAGGGGACCGACCGCACGGGCGACGACGACCCGAAGATGTTCCACTACGTCCGGAAGAACAAGGTCGCCGAATCGGCGGTCACCGGGACGATGGTGGTGGCGCTGTGCGGCGAGACCTTCCCGGTCACCCGCTCGCCCAAGCCGGGCTCCCCGGTGTGCCCGAAGTGCAAGGAGATCTTCAACAAGATCCCCCGTGGCGGTGACGACGGGGAGTAGCAGCGCCTGCTGGTCTACCCCCGAGATCACGTCCCGCCCCGGAGGGCCCTTGACCACCCGAGCGACCGACGGCCCGACCCGCACGGGCACCAGCACGGGAGCACCGGACGCACGGCCGCTGCGCCAGTGGCAGCGCCGCGCCCTCACCCGCTACCTCGCCGAACGTCCTCGTGACTTCCTGGCCGTCGCCACGCCGGGCGCGGGCAAGACGACGTTCGCGCTGCGCGTGGCGGCCGAGCTGCTGGGTGACCGCTCCGTGGACACGGTGACGATCGTCTGCCCCACCGAGCACCTCAAGCACCAGTGGGCCGAGGCCGCGCGGGCCGCGGGCATCGCGCTGGACCCCGAGTTCTCCAACGCGGTCGGGCGCACGTCCACCGACTTCCGCGGCGTGGCGGTCACCTACGCACAGGTCGCGGCCCACCCGGTGCTGCACATGAACCGCACCGAGGGCCGGCGCACCCTCGTGGTGTTCGACGAGATCCACCACGCCGGCGACGCCAAGTCGTGGGGCGAGGCGACGCGCGAGGCCTTCGCCGGCGCGACCCGCCGGCTCGCGCTCACCGGCACGCCGTTCCGCTCGGACGACAGCCCGATCCCGTTCATCACCTACGAGCCCGACGCCGCGGGCGTGCTGCGCTCGCGCGCCGACCACTCCTACGGCTACGCCGACGCGCTGGCCGACGGGGTGGTGCGGCCCGTGGTGTTCCTGGCGTACTCGGGACAGGCCAGCTGGCGCACCAGCGCCGGCGAGGAGATGACCGCCCGGCTCGGCGAGCCGCTGACCGCCGAGCACAACGCCCGCGCCTGGAAGACCGCCCTCGACCCCAAGGGCGAGTGGATGCCCGCGGTGCTCCAGGCCGCCGACACCCGCCTGACCCAGCTCCGCGCGGGCGGCGTGCCCGACGCGGGCGGGCTGGTGATCGCCACCGACCACACCACGGCCAAGGCCTACGCCGGCCTGCTGCGGCGCATCTCCGGCGAGGAGCCGGTGGTCGTGCTCTCCGACGACCCGAAGGCGTCCGGGCGCATCGCGGAGTTCTCCCGCACCGGCGACCGCTGGCTCGTCGCGGTGCGCATGGTCTCGGAGGGCGTCGACGTCCCGCGCCTGGCCGTCGGCGTCTACGCCACGAGCGCCTCGACCCCGCTCTTCTTCGCCCAGGCCGTGGGGCGCTTCGTCCGCTCGCGGCGCCCCGGCGAGACCGCGAGCGTGTTCCTGCCCAGCGTGCCGTCGCTGCTCACCCTCGCCAGCGAGCTCGAGGTGCAGCGCGACCACGTGCTCGGCGAGCCGCACCGGCCGAAGGAGGGCTGGGAGGACGACCTCCTCGAGCGCGCCAACCGCACCGAGGACGAGCCCGGCGAGCAGGAGAAGGCGTTCGAGGCGCTCTCCGCGGAGGCCGAGCTCGACCAGCTGATCTACGACGGCTCGTCCTTCGGCACCGCCGCGGGCGCGGGCTCGGCGGAGGAGCAGGACTACCTCGGCCTGCCCGGACTGCTCGAGCCCGACCAGGTCCGCGCGCTGCTGCGCCGCCGCCAGAGCGAACAGCTCGACGGGGCCGCCACCCGCCAGGAGGCGGCCGCGACGACCACGACGGCCGTCCCGGAGGGGCAGCCGGCGCCCGCCCGCGAGTTCCGGCGCGACGTCGGGGTGGCCGAGCGGATCAAGGACCTGCGCCGCGAGCTCAACGCCCTCGTGGCCGCCCACCACCACCGCACGGGCAAGCCGCACGGCGCGATCCACGGCGACCTGCGCAAGCACTGCGGCGGGCCGGCGACGCCGATGGCGAGCCTCGAGCAGATCGAGGAGCGCATTGCGACGCTGCGTTCCTGGCGGTGATCGACCTACGCAGTGTGGCCGGCGCGGTGACGTGTGGTGCACATCACGCACGGTGGTGACCGGGCCCTGTCGCGGTCGTCGCGGTCCGACACCTCGCGGACACGTGGTTCACCGCAGCGTCACCGAGCCGGGTGACGGCCGTGGCGGAGCGGCCGCGCCGTCCCGGGCTCCGCGCGCGGCGCCGCCGGCCGGTCGGGCGGACCCGTGACGATCTCTCCGCGATCACCCGCCCGCCCCGACGGACGACGTCGCCGGCCGCCGGTGATCGGCGGGGGAGCCCGGGCGACCGACCCCGGGAACGCCGACGGGCGAGGACCGTGGTGGTCCTCGCCCGCTGGGGTCTCGATCTGTCAGGTCTGGGATCCTGCTGTGTTGCCGCTGGTCAGTCGGCCGTCATGCGCTCTCTCCGGCCTGCACGTCCACCGACAGCTCCTTCAGCTTGGCCTCGTGGGCCCGGGCGTGGTGCCCGCAGAAGAGGAGTTCTCCACCGGAGGGCAGTACGGCACGGACCTTGGCCGCTGCACCGCAGCGGTCGCAACGGTCCGAGGCGGTGAGTTCTGGCCGGGTCAGGGTGCCGGGCATCGTCATCTCCCTCCGTCGAGGCCTCGGACTCGAGGTCCGGGCCCGCGAGCTCCGGTCGTGCGACCGTCGCCTCTCCACAATGGCAGAACGCGCCCGCGACCGCTCGTGTTCACGCGCCGCTTTGGCGTCCGTCACGAACCGCTCATCGGTGGTGGACGACCGCTCGTTTCTGGGTACCGGGTGCCACCACCCGATCGGGAGTCGATCTCGAGCGACGAGTGGTCGACACCCGCCGCCGGCCCTCCGCCCGTCCCCGGGGCGGGCCCCGACGACGCGGCGGCCTCGTCGGGGGCCCGCACTAGCCTGTGGCCCCACGGAGCACGGCGGTGGACGGGAGAGCGCAGTGGGCGACACCGGGGAGCGGGCGGCCGAGCTCGTCGAGCAGCTGCGGGGCGAGGGCGTCGCCGGCGTCACCGTGGCGTGGGCGGACAACAACGGCATCCCGCGCTCGCGCACGGTCCCCGTCGCGACGCTGCCGCAGGTGGCCGTCACCGGGATCGGCATCAGCACGGTCTTCGCGGTGTTCGACACCAACGACGGCATCCAGTTCGGGGCGCCGGGGCGGGAGACGCCCTCGGGCGACGTGCGCCTCGTGCCCGACCTCGAGCGCCTCACGCCGCTGGCCGGTCAGCCCGGCCTCGCGTGGGCGCCGGGCACGCAGGTCACCGTGGACGGGTCGCCCTGGCCGTGGGACCAGCGCTCGCTCCTGGCGGGCACCGTCGGCGCGCTCGCCGACCGCGGCTACACGGCGCTGGTGGGCTACGAGATGGAGTTCGCCGTCTGCGCGGACAGCCCCGACGGGTCGATCGTGCCCGCCCACCGGAGCCCCGCGTACAGCCCGCACGCGCTGCTCGAGATCGACGGCTTCGTCACCGACCTGCTGCGCGACGCCGAGGCCAACGGGCTGCGCATCGGCCAGCTGCACGCCGAGTACGGCCCGGCGCAGGTCGAGCTCTCGCTCGGTGCGTCCGACCCCGTGCGGGCCGCCGACGAGCAGCTGCTGGCCCGCCAGACCGTGCTCGCGGCCGCCGCACGCCACGGCCTGCGCGTGAGCTTCGCGCCCCTGCCCTCGCTGCAGCTCGCGGGCAACGGCTGGCACGCGCACACCTCGCTGTGGCGCGACGGCCGGAACCTGCTCGCCGGCGGCGTCGACGGCCCGGACGACCCCGCGGGCGCCGCGTACATCGCGGGCCTGCTGCGCGACCTGCCGGCCGTCGCCGCCGTCACGGCGCCCTCGCTGGGCTCACTGGCCCGCCTGCGGCCCGGGTTCTTCGCCGGCGCCTACGGGTTCTGGGGCGTCGAGAACCGCGAGGCCCCGGTGCGCTACGTGGCCGGCTCGGAGCTGCTGGGGGCCGACCACGCCAACGTCGAGCTCAAGGTCTCCGACGCGTCGGCCAACCCCTACCTCGCGCTCGCCGCCCTGCTCACCGCCGGTGTCGCGGGCGTCGACGAGGGGCTCGTGCCGCCCGCGCCGCACGCCGAGGACCCGGGCACCTGGACCGAGGAGCAGCGGACGGCCGCGGGCGTCGCGCCCCTGCCCACCACCGCGGCCGAGCAGGAGGCCGCGCTGCTGGCGTGCCACCGGGTCACCGAGGCGCTCGGCGCCGAGCGCCTGGGTGCCTTCCTCGCCGTGCGCCGGGCCGACGCCGCCTGGGGCGCCGAGCGCGACACCGAGGACGTGCTCGCCGCCTGGCGCTGGCGCTATTGAGCAGGCCCTACGAGGGCACCAGCACCTCGAGGATCGCCTCGTGCACCGCGGGACGGGCGATGAGCAGGTCGGGAGACCAGGGGTCGTCGGCGCCGAAGGGCAGCGGGCGCCCGTCGAGGCGCGTCACCCGCAGGCCGGCGCCGACGGCGACGGCCGCGGGGGCGGCGTTGTCCCACTCGTACTGGCCGCCCGAGTGCAGGTAGGCGTCGACCACGCCGTCCACCACGGCCAGGGTCTTCACGCCGGCCGCGGACATCGCGCGCGTGCGCACGGGGAACGCGGCCGCGAGACGGCGCAGCTCCCCGGGCGGCCGGGAGCGGCTGACCGTCACGGTCAGCCCGCGCTCGGGATCGACGGGGGTGTCGGGCAACGGGGTGACCGTCGCGGAGTCGGCCAGCTCGCCGCGGGCCGGCAACGCCACCGCGCCGGCGACGAGCGCCCCGTCGACGACGAGGGCGACGTGCACGCCCCACTCGTCGCCCCCGCGCCCGTAGCCGCTGGAGCCGTCGAGCGGGTCGACGATCCAGAGCCGGTGCGCACCCCGCCGTGGTGCCGGGTCCTGGAGGCCCTCCTCGGACAGCACGACGTCGGTGGGCCGGTGCCGGTGCAGCGCGCGGACGAGGAAGTCGTGCGCCTCGGCGTCCCCGCGGTACTCCCGGTCACGGCCCGGTCCGGTGGCGTCGCGGAGCTCGAGCAGCAGCGCCCCGGTCGCGTCGGCCAGCTCGCGGGCGAGCGCGGCGTCCTCGGCGGTGGTCGGCTCCTCCGGCGGCACGTCCCTCGCGGCACTCACCCCCCGATCCTGCCCGACGCGTCCCGCGCCCAGGTCAGCCGCCCTCCGCCGCGGTGAGCACCCCGGCGAGCTCGTGGAGCACCGCGGCCCGCGCCTCGTCCGCGCCGGGCGCGGTGTCCTCGCGCTGGTCGAGCAGCAGGCGCGCGAGGCTCGCCAGGCTCACGACCTGGGCGGCGAACTCCTCCGGCCCGGCCAGCTCACCGAGCAGCGCGCCGACCACGTCGAGGTCGGCCGCGTCCATGCCCAGGATCAGCGCCACGGAGCGCCGGTGGACCTCGGCGGGGTCGGGGGCGGGCAGGTCGGGGAGACCGTCGGGGTCGGGCTGCACGCCGCCAGCATCGCAGGCCGGGCACCGGCGCGACGGTCAGCCCCGGCGCCGCTGCTTCTTCTCCTGGCGTTCCTCGCGCACCTCGCGCCACATCTCGTGACCCGCGTCGAGGACACCCTTGGTGACGCCCTTCGCGCCGCCGTGCATGACCTCACCGTTCATGTGCCCGGGCAGCTCGCCGATCCCCTTGCCGCCCTTCTCGTGCAGGTCCAGGCGGTTGGTGGCCTCGGCGAAGCGCAGATAGGTGTCGACGCTGGCCACGACGATGCGCGCGTCGATGGTGATCAGCTCGACGCCGACCACCGAGACCTTGACGAAGGCGTCGATGACCAGGCCCTTGTCCAGGATCAGGTCGAGGACCTCGGCGAGCCCGCCCTGCGGCGAGCGGCTGACACCGGCGGAGGTCACCGCCGGAGTCTACGACCGGGGCGCCGAGGGGAGCGGCGGCATCTTCGTCGGTCTCGACCCGTGTCCCCGAGACACGGGTCGTCCCTCACGACGAAGGCCCCCGAGCCGCAGCTCGGGGGCCTCGTCATCGGTACCGGGCGCCTAGTCCAGGTAGTCGCGCAGGACCTGGGAGCGCGAGGGGTGGCGCAGCTTCGACATCGTCTTCGACTCGATCTGACGGATGCGCTCGCGCGTCACGCCGTAGACCTGGCCGATCTCGTCGAGGGTGCGCGGCTGGCCGTCGGTGAGGCCGAAGCGCAGGCGGACCACGCCGGCCTCGCGCTCGGACAGCGTCGCCAGCACCGACTGCAGCTGGTCCTGCAGCAGCGTGAAGGACACCGCGTCGACGGCCACCACGGCCTCGCTGTCCTCGATGAAGTCACCGAGCTGCGAGTCGCCCTCGTCGCCGATGGTCTGGTCGAGGCTGATGGGCTCCCGGGCGTACTGCTGGATCTCCAGCACCTTGTCCGGGGTGATGTCCATCTCCTTGGCCAGCTCCTCCGGGGTGGGCTCACGGCCCAGGTCCTGGAGCAGCTCGCGCTGGATGCGGCCGAGCTTGTTGATGACCTCGACCATGTGCACCGGGATGCGGATGGTGCGGGCCTGGTCGGCCATCGCGCGGGTGATGGCCTGGCGGATCCACCACGTCGCGTAGGTCGAGAACTTGTAGCCCTTGGTGTAGTCGAACTTCTCGACCGCGCGGATCAGGCCGAGGTTGCCCTCCTGGATGAGGTCCAGGAACGCCATGCCGCGGCCGGTGTAGCGCTTGGCCAGCGAGACCACCAGGCGGAGGTTGGCCTCCAGCAGGTGGTTCTTGGCGCGCTCGCCGTCGCGGACGATCCAGCGCAGGTCGCGCCGCATCTGCGGGGAGACCTTCTCGCCGGCGTCGATGGTGCGGCGCATGCGCTCGGCGGCGTAGAGGCCGGCCTCGATGCGCTTGGCCAGCTCCACCTCCTCCTCCGCGTTGAGCAGCGCGACCTTGCCGATCTGCTTCAGGTAGGCGCGGACCGAGTCGGCCGAGGCGGTGAGCTCGGCGTCCTTGCGGGCCTGCCGCAGCGCCTCGGACTCCTCCTCGTCCCAGACGAAGTCCGAGCCCTTCGTGGGGGTGGACGAGCGCTCGCGCGGGCCCCGGCGGTTGACGCCGGTGTTGGCGGGCTCCTCGTCGTCCTCGAGCTCGACGGCGTCGGGGGCGGCCTCGAGGTCGACGGGCTCGTCGAGCTCGACGGGCTCGTCCCCGGGCTTCGCCGCGGGACCGGCCGGCGCGGCCTTCTTCGTCGCCGTGCGCTTGGGCGCGGCGGGCTTGGCCGGCGCCTTCTTGACGGTCGCCCGGGCGCCCGAGGTGGTGGTGGACGCGGCCCGGGCCCGTCGCGCGGCGGCGGGAGCGGCGGTCCCGTCGACCGGCGGCTCGGTGCGGGATGCGGAATCTGCGGCTGCCACGTAGGCCCTCTCACTGCGGTGCGCACTGCTGACGATCCGGCCTGCTG
>CADCTH010000587.1 GCA_902805495.1 uncultured Actinomycetospora sp. | reverse complement strand
GCGCCGCCCGGTGCCGCCGACCTTCACCTCGCCCGGCCAGCCCCCGCCCGGCGTCGCCCGTCGCCACGGCCGGCACGCCCGGCCCGAGTTCCCGGGCAACGCCGCGACGCACACGCCGCCGTCAGGCTACACCCCGCGCCACGCCGCCCCCGACGCCGAGACCGAGCAGTTCGCGGTCACGCCCTACACCGGGCCCGGCGGCGTCGGCCCGGCCCCGCTGACCCCGACCGCCGACGGCGCCGCCCGCACGGCCCACACCGCGCACACCGCCGACCCGGACAGCCCGGCGCTCTGGACCGGGCCCGGCGTGGTGATCCCGCCGTCGATCGGTGCCACGGGCGCCGTCGACCCCACCGACGGCGCGTCGGGCGACCGGGTCCGCGTCGTCCTCGCCGAGCGCCGGGTGCCGACGCGCGCGGTGCGCACCGTCGCCGAGATCGAGCAGCAGACCGAGACCGGCGAGCTGCTGCTGCGCAACCTGCTGCGCTCGCAGCTCGCGCTGGGCGTGCGGCTGGGCCTGGTCGCGGTGTTCGTGTTCGGCGCCCTGCCCGTGATCTTCCTGGTGCTCCCGCGCGCGGGCACCCTCGAGGTCGCCGGGGTGACCCTGCCCTGGCTGGTGCTCGGGCTCGCGCCGTACCCGTTCATGCTGGCGCTGGCCTGGCTGTACGTGCGCACGGCCGAGCGCAACGAGCTCGACTTCGCCGACAACGTCGAGGACTGAGGCGAGCGTGGATGTCGCCGGGTGGGTGGCGGTCGCCGCCATCGTCGTCGTCGGCGTGGTCACGATCGTCATCGGCTCGCTGGGCGTGCGGGTCGCGCGCACCACCGACGACTTCCTGGCCGCCTCCCGCACCGTCGGGACCCGCGCCAACGCCGCGGCCATCTCGGGCCAGTACCTCTCCGCGGCGTCGTTCCTCGGCGTCGCCGGCATCGTGCTCAAGGACGGCGTCGACGGGCTCTGGTACCCGGTGGGCTTCACCGCGGGCTACCTGGCGCTGCTGTTCTTCGTGGCCGCGCCGCTGCGCCGCTCCGGGGCCTACACGGTGCCCGACTTCGCCGAGGTCCGCCTCGACTCCACGCTCCTGCGCACCGTCACCACGTGGTTCGTCGTGATCATCGGCTGGCTCTACCTGCTGCCGCAGCTGCAGGCCGCCGGCCTCGCGCTCACGGTGCTGACCACCGCGCCGCCCTGGGTCGGCATCGTGGCCGTCGGCCTCGTGGTCACCGCCAGCGTGACCTTCGGCGGCATGCGCTCGATGACCTTCGTCCAGGCGTTCCAGTACTGGCTCAAGCTCACCGCGCTCGCCGTGCCCGCCCTGGTGCTGGTCGCGGTGTTCGTCCTCGGCCCGTCGCGGTCCGGCGAGCCGCCCCCGCCCGCGTTCACCGCCGCCACCAGCGTCGACGTGAGCACCCCGGTGACCCTCCAGGTCCCGGCCCCCGTGGAGATCGGGGTGCGCGGCGAGGTCGACGGCGCGACCGTCAACGGACCGGTGTCCTGGGCGCCGGGCCTGCACCGGGTCGACGCCGGCACGACGCTGCGCTTCCCGGCCGGCAGCGCCGTGCCCGTGGTCACCGACGCCGACCCGGACGCCGCGTCCTGGTCGGCTCCGCTCACCGGGGGCAGCGAGGACGGGCACTCGCTGCTCGCGACGTACTCGCTGATCCTCGCGCTGCTGCTGGGCACCATGGGCCTGCCGCACGTCCTCGTGCGCTTCTACACCAACCCCGACGGCCGGGCCGCGCGCCGCACGACGGTGGTCGTGCTGGCCATGCTCGGCGGCTTCTACCTGCTGCCGGTGCTGCTCGGCGCCCTCTCGCGGCTCTACGTGCCGCAGCTGCTCGTCACCGGGCAGACCGACGCCGCGGTGCTGCTGCTGCCGACGGCGGCGCTGCCGGGCTGGTCGGGGATCGCCCTCGCCGCCCTCGTCGCCGCCGGGGCCTTCGCCGCGTTCCTGTCGACGTCCTCGGGACTGCTGCTCTCGGTGGCCGGGGTGCTCTCGACCGACCTGCTGCCCCGCAAGCTGGGCGACTTCCGCATCGCCGCGCACGTCGGCGGCGTCGTCCCGATCGTCGCGGCCCTCGGCGCGAGCCGGCTCGACTTCTCGCTCACCGTCTCGCTCGCCTTCGCCGTCGCGGCGTCGACCTTCTGCCCGCTGCTCGTGCTGGGCATCTGGTGGAAGGGGCTCACCGACCGCGGGGCGACGATCGGCATGCTCGTCGGCGGCGGGGTCGCCGTGGCCGCCGTCGGCTCGACGCTGGCGGGGCTCGCGCCCGCCGGGTGGGTCGGGGTGCTCCTGGCCCGGCCCGCGCTCGTCACCGTCCCGCTGACCTTCCTCGTCATGGTGTTCGTCAGCCGGTCCACGGCGCACCGCGTGCCCGCCAACGTCGGGCGCACGCTGCTGCGCCTGCACGCGCCGGAGCGTCTCGGCCTCGGCGACGCGCGGCGCGGCGCGCGCCCGTCGGCCTGATCGTTCCCGTACCGTCCGACACGCTGCGTGCCCGTTTGGTCGCTCAGCGTTGAATCGGACGAGTCGGGACGAACGCCGCTGAATCGGTCGGGCGAGTCTCTGCCGCTCGTCGAGTGAGTTCGCGGTGAGTAGCCACACGAAAGGAGTAGTCGGTGTGATGTACGGCGGATTAGGGTTCGGCCCGATCGTGACGACGACGGACGACCCCGCGGAGATCTCGTGAGTGCCACCGACGACAGCCCAGGTGGGTCGAGCGCGCTCGACGCCACCCCGTCCGCCTACCAAGAGGTCCAGCGCTCGCCCGAGTTCGTGTCACTGCGTCGCCGCTGGCGCGGCTTCATCTTCACGATGAGCGCGGTGTTCCTGGGCTGGTTCCTGGTCTATGTGCTGCTGTCCGACTTCGCCCACGGCGTGGTCGACACCCGGATCGGCGGCACCAACTTCACGGTGGGCCTGGTGCTGGGCCTGCTGCAGTTCGTGTCGACCTTCGTGATCGCGACGCTCTACGTCCGGTTCGCCAACAAGAACCTGGACGACGACGCCGAGGCGCTCAAGCGGCGCGTGGAGGAGAACCTGTGAGCACCCAGATCGGGAGCCCGGCGCTCAACATCGGGATCTTCGCGCTCTTCGTCGTCGTGACGCTGCTGATCGTCTACCGCGTCAGCCGCGCCTCGAACACCGCCTCGGACTACTACGCGGCCGGCAGCTCGTTCACCGGCCCGCAGAACGGCATCGCGATCTCCGGCGACTACCTGTCGGCCGCGTCGTTCCTCGGCATCGCGGGCGCGATCGCGGTCAACGGCTACGACGGCTTCCTCTACTCGATCGGCTTCCTCGTCGCCTGGCTGACGGCCCTGCTGCTGGTCGCCGAGCTCCTGCGCAACGTCGGCCGCTTCACCATGGGCGACGTCCTGAGCTTCCGGATGCGCCAGCGCCCGGTGCGGGCCGCGGCCGCGGTGTCCACGCTGCTGGTGTCGTTCTTCTACCTGCTGGCCCAGATGGCGGGGGCCGGCGGTCTCATCTCGCTGCTGCTCGGCGTCAAGAACACGCCCGGCACCCCGTTCGACGGCCAGTCCCTGGTCATCGCGGTGGTCGGCATCCTCATGGTCATCTACGTGCTCTACGGCGGCATGCGCGGCACCACCTGGGTGCAGATCATCAAGGCCGGGCTGCTGGTCGTCGGTGCCGCGGTGATGACCGTGTGGGTCCTGGGCCTCTACGGGTTCAACCTCTCGGGCCTGCTGGGCTCGGCGGTCGAGAACACCGGCAAGCAGCTCCTCGACGCGGGCAACCAGTACGGCAGGACGCTCACCACCAAGCTCGACTTCCTGTCGCTGGCCCTCGCCCTGGTGCTCGGCACCGCCGGCCTGCCGCACATCCTCATGCGCTTCTACACCGTGCCCACGGCCAAGGAGGCCCGGCGCTCGGTGCAGTGGGCGATCTGGATCATCGGCATCTTCTACCTGTTCACCCTGGTGATCGGGTACGGGGCGGCCGCCCTGCTCCCGCGGGGCACGCTGACCTCGGCCAACGTCAACGACGCGGCGCCGCTGCTGGCCTTCCAGATCGGCGGCACCCTGCTGCTCGGCATCATCGCCGCGATCGCCTTCGCGACGATCCTCGCCGTGGTCGCCGGCCTGACCATCACCGCGGCGGCCTCGTTCGCGCACGACATCTACGCGAACGTGATGAAGGAGGGGAACCCCGAGCCGGGCATGGAGGTCAAGGTGGCCCGCCGCACCGCCCTGGTGGTCGGCATCGTGGCCATCGTCGGCGGCATCCTGGCCAACGGCCAGAACATCGCGTTCCTGGTGGCGCTGGCCTTCGCGGTCGCCGCGTCGGCGAACCTCCCGACGCTGCTCTACTCGCTGTTCTGGAAGAGGTTCAACACCACCGGGGCCCTGTTCAGCATCTACGGCGGCCTGGCGATCTGCATCCTGCTGATCATCTTCTCACCGGTGGTGTCGGGCGGCCCGACCTCGATCTTCGGAGAGGCCACCGACTTCTCGATCTTCCCGCTGCAGAACCCGGGCCTCGTGTCGATCCCGCTGTCGTTCCTCCTCGGGATCGTCGGCACCTACATCGGTTCGCGCGAGCCGGTGAACGAGGCGAAGTTCTCCGAGATGGAGGTCCGGTCGATGACGGGGGCGGGCGCCTCCGCCGCCGTCGACCACTGACAGTCGCGCCAAGGAGATCCGCACGCCAGCGCTCCTGCGTCGCGCTGTCCTGCGATCTCCGGCGCGCTCCGGTGGTCACCCGTGGCAGGCCCGCCTCCCCCTCGGGGGAGGCGGGCTCCCTGCCTGCGTGATGGGATGGCGCCGTGAGCCATCCCGGTCTGCCCTCGGTCGGCCCCGGCGAGATCCCGCCCGGGGCCACGCTGCTCGACGTGCGCGAGGACGACGAGTGGGTCGCCGGCCACGCGCCCGACGCCGTGCACCTGCCGATGTCGCAGTTCACCGCCCGGCTCGACGAGGTCCCGCCGGGCCCCCTGGCCGTGGTGTGCAAGGTCGGCGGGCGGTCCGCGCAGGTCACGGCCTACCTCCTCCAGCGCGGCCACGAGGCGGTCAACGTCAGCGGCGGCATGCTCGCCTGGGAGGCCGAGGGCCGCCCGATGACCGCCGACGGCCCCGGGCCGGCGCGGGTGGTGTGAGACGTGGGGACGCGTCCGTGATCTGCCCGCGCTGCGGGCGGCCCCAGCCGCCGCCGGACTCGCCGGGCGCGCCGCGTGCCGGCGCGACCCGGTACTGCGTGCACTGCGGCCGGGTCCTCGCGGGCGTGCGGTGGGTGGCGCAGCCACCCGACGCGATGCGCCCCCGCGAACCACGCCGCCCGCGCCGCCCCT
>CADCTH010000586.1 GCA_902805495.1 uncultured Actinomycetospora sp. | reverse complement strand
GCCCAGGCGGTGCGCGACACGCCCGCCAGCAGCGACAGCAGCACCACGAGCGCCGCGACCGCGCCGCCGACCCGGACCACCGGCTCGGCGGCCGCCCACCCCGTCCCCGCCACCACGGTCGACAGCGGCGCCGACGCCGCGGCCAGCGCCGACGCGCCGACGGCGAGCAGCGCGCTGACCGACACCGCGAGGTAGACCACCAGCGCGCCCGCGAGGGCCAGGCGCACCGCCCGCGGGATCGTCACCGCCGGCTCGCGCACCTCGCCCCCGAGCGTGGCGATGCGCGCGTAGCCCGCGAAGGCGAAGAACAGCAGGCCGGCCGACTGCAGGACGTCGCGCACCCCGACGGCACCGGGGAGCGCCAGCGCCGCCGGGTCGGGGTCGCCCGCCAGCAGCGCCGCCGCGACGACGAGGGCCAGCACGGCGAGCACGCCGGCGAGCAGGACGCCGGCGAGCCGGGCGGTCGAGGCGATGCCCCGCAGGTTCGCCGCCGCGAGCGCCACCACGGCGGCGACTGCGACGGGCCGCGCTGCGGACGGCGCCGCGTACGCCCCGACGGTCAGCGCCATCGCCGCGCAGCTCGCCGTCTTGCCGACCACGAAGCCGACGCCGGCGACCGCTCCCCACGCCGGCCCGAGCTGCCGGCGGCCGTAGACGTACGTGCCCCCCGACTCGGGGTGGACGGCGGCCAGCGCCGCCGACGACAGGCCGTTGCACGTCGCCACCACTCCCGCGACGGCCAGCCCGGCGAGCAGCAGGCTGCCGGCGACCTGGGCCGCGGGGGCCAGCACCGCGAAGACGCCGGCGCCCACCATCGCCCCGAGGCCGACCACCACCGCGTCGGTCGTGCCGAGCCGCCGGTCGAGCTGCGCGCCGCCCGAGCTCGTCACGCCGTCATCCTGCCCGCCGGGGCGGATGACGGCCGCTTCGTCCCCGGTTGTGCTCCTGCCGTCCACGTCGCCCTTCCCGGCCGGTCACCCGGCCCGTGGACCGTGGCGGCGTGCGCCTCTACGCCCACCGCGGCTCGCCCGGTCCCACCTCCGTCGAGAACACCGTCCCCGCCGTCTTGGCCTGCCTGCTCGACGGCGCCGACGGCGTCGAGGTCGACCTGCGCCTGTCGGCCGACGGCGTCCTCGTCGTCTCGCACGACCCGACCCTGCGCCGCACCGCCGGCAGCGGGCTGGCCGTCGCCACCAGCGCGTGGGAGGAGCTGCGGGTCGCGAGCGCGTGCGCGGGCGTACCCCTGGCGCGGGTCGAGGAGGTGCTCGCCGTGCTCGCCGGCCGTCCGGTCGTGCTGGAGGTGAAGCGCCCGCTGCCCGGCGCCGTCCCCGCGACCGTCGCGGCGCTGCTCGCGGTGCTCACCGGCCTGCGGCAGCAGGGCCTGCCGCTCGACGTCACCGTGTCGTCCTTCAGCCCGGCCGTCGTCGCGGAGGTCCGCGCCACCGCGCCCGGCGAGCTCGGACTGCGGACGGCGCTGCTCGGCGACGTCCGCGACCGGCCGACGAGCCTGCTGCGCCAGGCCCTGCAGGACGGCCACGACCAGGTGCACCCCAACGTCGCCGCGCTGCTGGCGGAGCCGGCCGCGGTCGGCCGGGCGCACGCGCTCGGCGTGGGCGTGGTGCCGTGGACGGTGAACCGCGGGCGGGCCCTGCGCCGCCTCGCCGCGCTCGGCGTCGACGGGTTCATCACCGACGTCCCGCGCTCGGCCCGCCTCGCGCTGGCCGCCGAGGTGCGCGCCGTGGCGTGACGCACACCGCACGGGTTCACCCTGCGGTCACCTGCAGGACACCGGCTGCACCCCTCTAGGCTTCCCGGCGGCAACCGCCCCCCGACGCCGAGGACCACCCGTGCGCCTGCGCCTGACACCACGTGACACGGCCTTCTACGACATGTTCGGCGTCTCGGCGGCCAACATCGTCGACGCGGCCGAGGTCCTCGAGCGCATCGTCACGCCCGGCGCCGACCGCAGGTCGCTCAACGCCCGCATGCGCGAGATCGAGCACGCCAACGACGAGAACACCCACGACGTCATGCGGCGGCTCAACTCCACCTTCGTCACGCCCTTCGACCGCGAGGACATCTACGACCTCGCCAGCCGCCTGGACGACGTCGTCGACTTCCTCGAGGCCGCCGCCGACCTCATCGTGCTCTACGAGCTCGACGAGGTGCCGGCCACGACCCGCGAGGTCGTGGGCCTGCTCGTGGCGGCGGCGCGGGTGACCGCGGACGCCATGCCCCGGCTGCAGCGCACCAAGGACCTCGCGCCGTACTGGATCGAGGTCAACCGCCTCGAGAACGAGGCCGACCAGCTCTACCGCCGGACGCTCGCCAGCCTGTTCAACGGCGGCTACGACGCGCTGACGGCGCTCAAGCTCAAGGACCTCGCCGACCAGGTGGAGGCCGCCGCGGACGCCCTCGAGGACGTCGCCGACACCGTCGAGACGATCGTCGTCAAGGAGTCCTGAGCGGGTGACCCGCGAGCTCGTCAGGGCTCATCGCGATCGTCGTCATCGCGCTGGGCTTCGACGACACGAACGGCTTCCACGACGCGGCGAACGCCATCGCGACCGCCGTCTCGACCCGGGCCCTGACGCCCCGGGCGGCACTGGTCATGGCCGCGGTCGCGAACCTCGCCGGCGCCCTCGTCGCCACGGGCGTCGCCAAGACGGTCGGCGAGGGCATCATCGAGGCGCCGCGGGGAGCGGTGGGCCTGGTCTCGTCTTCAGCGCGGTCGTCGGCGCCATCACGTGGAACCCCATCACCGGGTACTTCGACGGGCGTCCGATCACCAGCGCCATCATGGGCGCGGGCGCCACACGGCGGCTGTCGGCGGTGCGCTGGGGCGTCGCCCGCACCATCGTCACCGCGGGGTGCTCACCATCCCCGCGGGCGCCCTCGTCGCGGGCGCGTTCTCCGAGGTCGCCCGCCTGGTCGTGCTGTAGCCGACCGGCTCAGCCGAAGCGGCCGGTGATGTAGTCCTCGGTGCGCTTCTCGCCCGGGTTGCTGAAGATCTTCTGCGTGTCGTCGAGCTCGACGAGCCGGCCGGGCTCACCGGTCGCCTGGATGCTGAAGAACGCGGTGCGGTCCGAGACGCGGGCCGCCTGCTGCATGTTGTGGGTCACGATCACGATCGTGTAGTCCTTCTTCAGCTCCTCCATGAGGTCCTCGATCGCGAGCGTGGAGATCGGGTCGAGGGCCGAGCACGGCTCGTCCATGAGCAGGACCTCCGGCGACACCGCGATCGCGCGGGCGATGCACAGGCGCTGCTGCTGCCCGCCGGACAGGCCGGCGCCCGGACG
>CADCTH010000585.1 GCA_902805495.1 uncultured Actinomycetospora sp. | reverse complement strand
CGTCGCGCTCGGCGCCGGCTGGGTGGCCGGCGAGATGGTCAGCGCGTCGGCCCGACGCCCGCGCCGGCGGGTCCTCGCCGGCACCGGGCTGCTCGCCGGCGGCGCGGTCCTCGTCGCGGTGACGCTGCTGCTGCTCGACGGCCGGGCCGCCGGCGCCGTCGCGACGGTGCTCTGGACCGTGGGCCTCGTCGCCGGCGGGGCCGGCATCGGCACGGCGTGGCCGCACCTCGCCGCCGCGGCCATCGGCGGCGGCGAGCCCGAGGCCGAGGCGGCCGGCGACGAGGACACGGCCGCCCGCGACGAGGGCGAGGCGGACAAGGCCTCCGCCGCGGTCACCACCGTGCAGATGCTCGCCACGTCCGTCGGCACCGCGCTGGGCGGCGCGAGCCTCGCCCTCGGTGGCGACGACGCCCTGGCCGGCGCTGGCTGGCTGTTCGCGGTGTTCGCCGTCGTGGCCGTCGTCGGGGCGCTGGCCGCCCGGCCGGCGGCGCGCGGCGTCGGGGCCTGAGCGCTACCGCAGGATCTCGACCAGCAGCACCCAGGCGTTGGTGAGCCCACCGAGCAGGCCCACCGCGACGGCCGCGGGCAGCCAGTACAGCCCACCGAGCGACTCGGTGAGCAGGCCGACCCCGCCACGACGGGCGCGAGCGCGACGACCGCGGCCGGCACGACCGTCGTGCCCACCCACGAGGCCACCGGCTGTTCGGGGGCGCGGCGGCTCGGCCGGCTCAGCCACCCCAGCGCCACCCCGGCGACGGCGGCGAGGACGAACAGCTCGACGGCCAGCGCCCCCGGCGGCTGCCCGGGGATCAGCAGCACGAGGGACCCGGCGGCGAACTCGGACCACGGCTCGGCGTCGTAGGCGGCGTCCACGGCGAGCAGTCTGCTCGTCCGGATGCCCCCGGTCACGCCCCCGTGAGCCGCTCCCGCATCGCCGCGGCCACGGCCTGCAGCGCCGAGAGCGGCCGGATCATCACGGTGAGCCGCTCGATCGCGCCGCGCGCGTCGTGGTGCAGCAGGTCGATCCCCTCGAGCTGCTTGTCGCCGACGTGGGCGCGGAAGACGAGGACGTGATCCTCGCCGCCGGCCACCTCGGCGACGTAGCGGAAGTCCTCGAACACCTGTGCCACCGCGTGCAGGATCGGCGCGACCGCGTCCCGGCCCCGGTACGGCGAGTGCACGACGGGACTGTGGAACTCCACGTCGTCGGCGAGCAGGGCCACCGCCGCGTCCATGTCCCCGGCCTCGACGGCCGCCCGGAACGTCGTCACCGAGTTCGTCACCGGGTCCCCTCCACGATCTCGTCGCCGACGCGCAGCGGCGGCAGCGAGCGGGCGATCTGCTCGCGGTCGGGCTCGAGCCACGGCGGGAGCCGCAGGTGGCGGCCCAGCTCGAGCAGCGGCTCGTCGATCGCGAAGCCCGGCTGGTCGGTGGCGATCTCGAACAGCACCCCGCCGGGCTCGCGGAAGTAGATCGAGGTGAAGTACTGCCGGTCGAGGATGTCGGTGACCTCCAGCCCGGCGTCGACGAGGTGGCGCCGCCAGCGCTCCTGGGTCTCGCGGTCGGGCGCGCGGAAGGCGATGTGGTGCACGGTGCCGCCGGCCTGCAGGCCCCGGTCGGCGTCGGTGGTGGCGGCGACGTCGAGCACCGCGCCGGGCTCGTCGCCGCCCATCCCGAAGCGGCTGCGCGCGCCGCCGCCCTCGACGTCCATGCCGAGCAGGCCGGTGAGGAGCTCGGCGGTGGGGTCGAGCAGGCGCTCGGTCAGCGTCACCGAGTGCAGGCCCCGCACCGCGTGCTCGGCGGGCACCGCGGCCACCCCGTCCCAGCCCGAGCGGGTGTCGCCCGGCGAGGCGACCAGGTCGACGACCAGCCCGTCGGGGTCGCGCAGCGTCAGCACCTCCTCGTCGTCGCCGCCGCTGGTGCGGTCGCGCGGCGGGTCGGCGTCGACGCCGCAGGCGGTGAGGTGCTGCTGCCACCAGCCCAGCGACCCCGGCGGGACGCTGAACGCGGTGGCCGTGGTCAGCCCGGTGCCCTGCCGGCCGGCCTGCACGTCCCGCCACGGGAAGAAGGTCAGGATCGTCGACGGGCGGCCGGCCTCGTCGCCGTAGTACAGGTGGTAGGTGCCGGGGTCGTCGAAGTTGACGGTGGTCTTGACCAGCCGCAGCCCGAGGACCGCGGTCCAGAAGTCGACGTTGCGCTGCGGGTCGCCCGCGATGGCCGTGACGTGGTGCAGGCCGTGGGGGCTGACGGCGGAGTCGTGGGTGCGGTCGGTGGCGGGCGGCTCGGGGTCGTTCACCCGGGCGGCCGGATTGGGCTCGGCGTCCACCGGGAACAGCCTACGGCCGGGACCGGTCGGGAGAGGACGAGGCGGAACGCGCGTGGCCGAGGTCGACGAAGCCCTGCACCTCGTGGTGCCTGCGACTCCCGAGTACGTCGGGCGCCTGCGCCGCGCGGTGCGACGGTGGTTGCGCTCCGTGCTCGGCGACGAGGACGAGGACACCGTCGACAACCTCACGCTCGCCGCCAGCGAGGCCCTCGAGAACGCCGCCGAGCACGCCTACGCGGGGCACGACGAGGTCGGGACCATGACCCTCTCGGCCCGCCGCGACGACACCGCCGATCGCACGTTGGTGATCACCGTGTCGGACTCCGGCCGGTGGCGTGCCCCGGCCGACAACACGGGCTACCGCGGGCGCGGGCTGGCGCTGATCGGGGAGCTCACCGACACGCACGAGGTGCAGCCGGGGCCGACCGGCACGACGGTGACCTTCCGCCACGTCGGCTGAGGCGCGCTCATTCGGCGGGCAGCCGCAGGTCGATCTGGAAGCCGCGGTCGCCGTACGTGATGACGGCGCGGCAGCGGACGGGCCCCGCGAGGTCGACGAGGTGGCGGTATCGGGCGCTCATCGCCGCGGTCAGCTCGCCGACCCGCCGCCTGTCGACCCGGACCTCGACGGCGTAGCCACCGCGGCGGCGTCCCGCCGTCACTCGTGACGACCACAGCTCCGCGGCCACCGTGGTCGGTGGGGAGCCGGCGCGGTGGTGGCGGGCGAGGACGTCCTGGTGGTCCTCCTCGCGCGTCACCGTCACCGGCTCGTCGGCGGCGAGCTCGGGCCGGGCGACGCGCGGGGTGAACGAGGTGACGGGCCGCGGGCCGGGCGGAGCGTGCGCGGGGACAGCCGCGCCGACGGGGACCGGCGCAGCGGTCTGCCGCGAGCGGTCGACCAGCCACCAGACGCCGAAGGGCACGGCGAGGATCAGCGCGGTGATCGCCAGCCACTTGATCACCAGCAGCGCGAGGCCCGCGACCAGGAGCCAGCCCACCACCTGGGCACCGGCTGACGGTGTCCGTCCTCTCGCCATGCCGCCCCCATCGCCCCGCGCGGCCGTTTCGTGACAGGAGTAACGACCGCGTCCCGTCGCCCGACAAGCGCGACGATCACGCCGGCCGGGAGGGGGACGACGAGGGTGCGCACGGCCTACAAGGTCTGGTCCGGGATCGCCGCCGGCGTCTTCTGCCTCGTCGCGGTCACCGACCTCGCCGGCCCCGCCACCCCGTCCGCCGGGACCACGGCCGGCTCCTCGTCGCTGCCAGTGACGACCAGCGCGGCGCCAACGCCCCTGCCGTTCGGTGCGGCCGCGCCCACCGGGGGCGCGGCGACGACGGTGCCGGGCGTCGTGGTCGTCGACGGCGACACGTTCCGCCTCGCGTCCGGCGAGGAGGTCCGCGTGCTGGGCATCGACGCGTGCGAGGCCGGGACGCCCGGCGAGCAGCGCGCGGTCGAGGAGGCGCGCACCCGCCTGCTCGCCGGTCCGGTGGCGCTGACCGCGGAGCCGGGCGTCGATCGCGACCGCTACGACCGCCTCCTGCGCTACGTCACCGTCGCCGGCGCCGACTACGCCGCGCGGATGGTCGCCGAGGACCACACCGCGATCTACACGGGCGGCCGCAACGACGCCTCGCCCGCGGTGCAGGACACGCTGCGCCGCCTCGACGCCGGCGGGCGCGTGTGCGGGAGCGCCGCCACCTCGACGACCACGACGACCACGGCGACACCGGACCCCGATCCCGACCCGGACGTCGACCGCCCGTACACGCCGCGCCCGGCCGTCCCCCGCACGCCCCCGAGGGAGTCGCCCGGTGGTGGCGGTGCCGCGTACTACCCGAACTGTGCGGCGGCGCGGGCGGCCGGCGCGGCTCCGATCGGGGCCGGTGAGCCGGGCTACAGGGCGGCGCTCGACCGCGACCGCGACGGCACCGCCTGCGACACCTGACCGGGACCCTGTGTCACGCGGGCGCGCTGCCCTCCGCGCGGCGGGTGGTGCGCCGGGACACGCGTCGTCGGCGCACCGTGCGCGGCGCGGCCGTGCGACTCGACACCGACCGCGACGTCGACGAGCGCGGCTCGGGCGCCGTGGCCGGCACGTCGAGCAGCGCCAGCGCGGAGTCCGGGATGAGGGCCAGCTCCCGATTCTTGATCATGTTGCGGCCCTTCCTGTGCGGCCCGGGCGTCCTGGTCGGCCCGGGGTGACCGTGACCAGTGAACGCGGTCACGTCGCGCTTGTTCCGGCCACGGGCCACCGGATCGATCAGGTGGCTCCTCCCGAGCGGCGGATGGTCGGGCCGCACGGACGAGCGGCAGCGGCTCACAGCAGCGGCCGCAGGTGCGCCGCGGCCCACCCCTCGAGCGTGCTCGGCGTCGTGGTGACGACCGTGCGCGGCTGCTCGGCCACGAAGCCCTCGCGCAGCCCCGCCGACATGCCCACGATCGCCTCGACCTGCGCCTCGCCGAGCCCCACCGCGCGCAGGCCCGCGCGTAGGTCGTCGTCGGGCGTGCGTTCCGCGCGCACCGGGCGGGCGAGGACGTCGGTGAGCACCTCGGCCACCTCGGCGAAGCTCAGGTCGCGCGGCCCGTGCACCGCCTGCACGCCGCCGGCGGACCACGGCGCGAGCAGGCGCGCGGCCGCGACCTCGGCGATGTCGCGCGGGTCGACCCACGGCATCGGCCGGTCGAGCGCCAGCGCCGCGCGCAGCACGCCCTCGCGCAGCCCGTCGAGGTCCATCGCGAGGTTCGAGAAGAAGTAGCCGGCCCGCAGGTGCAGCACCGGGGCGCCGGTGGCGTCGAGGGCCTCCTCGGTGCGCGCCAGCCCGTCGATCTCGCCGGCGCCGTGCCGCTTCTCGGCCCCGACGCTGGAGAGGAACACCGTGCGGGCGATGCCGTTCTCCGTCACCGCCCGCGCGACGTGCCCCCCGAGCCGGGCGTGCGCCGCCACCGGGTCGGCGTCGGGCACCGACGGGCTGATCCACAGCAGCGCCTCGGCGCCGCGCGTCGCCGCGAGCACCGCATCGCCGTCGTCCTGGTCGCACGGCACGACGTCGACGTGGTCGTGCCACGCGGAGTCGAGCAGGGCGGGGTCGCGCATCAGCAGCCGCGGGCGCACCCCCGCGGCGACGAGCGTCCGCAGGACGTGGGAGCCCACGTGGCCCCGGGGCGTGGTGATCGCGATGGTCATGCGTTCCTCCTCCGTCGTTCACCCGAGGGTCGCGCGGGGCCCCGACAGCGCCGGGACGGTTGACGCCGGAGCCGTCGAGAGTAGGTTCATCGTGCACGATTGAATCGTCTACGTCGGAAGGACAGCGGATGCCCACGCTGAACGTCGGGAACGAGAACGGCAGCCCGATCGACCTGTACTACGAGGACCACGGTGCCGGTCGACCCGTCGTGCTCATCCACGGCTGGCCCCTGTCCGGCCGGTCCTGGGAGAAGCAGGTCCCGGCCCTGATCGACGCCGGCCACCGCGTCGTCACCTACGACCGGCGCGGCTTCGGGTCGTCGTCGCAGCCGTGGACCGGCTACGACTACGACACCTTCGCCGCCGACCTCGACGCGCTGCTGCGCCACCTCGACCTGCGCGACGTCACGCTGGTCGGCTTCTCGATGGGCGGCGGCGAGGTCGCGCGCTACCTCGGGCGGTACGGCAGCGAGCGGATCGCGCAGGCCGTGTTCGCCGGCGCCGTGCCGCCCTACCTCTACAAGACCGACGACAACCCCGACGGCGGGCTGGACGACGCGACGATCCAGAGCTTCCTCGACGGCGTCACCAGCGATCGCGTGGCGTTCCTCGACGGCTTCGTCACCACGTTCTTCACCGCCGGCGGCTGCTCGGACCTCATCAGCGAGCCGTCGCGGCTCTACCACCGCGAGATCGCCGAGTTCGCCTCGCCGAAGGGCACGCTGGAGTGCATCAGGGCCTTCAGCTACACCGACTTCCGCGACGACCTCGCGAAGATCGACGTGCCCACGCTGGTGATCCACGGTGACGCGGACGCGATCGTGCCGTTCGAGGTGTCGGGCAAGCGCACCGCCGAGGCCGTGGAGGACAGCCGGACCGTCGTCGTCCCCGGCGGCCCGCACGGCTTCAACGCCACCCACGCCGACGAGTTCAACCAGGCGCTGGTGGAGTTCCTGGGGGGTGCCTGACGGCATGTGTGCACTTCTCGGTGCTGGAGCACCGAGAAGTGCTCACGTGCGCGGAGCGCACCCTCACGGGAGCACGGCCGTCGCGTCGATCTCGACGAGGAGGTCGGGCTCCCCGAGCGCGGTGACGCCGATCAGCGTGATCGCCGGCGTCACCTGGCCCAGGTCGGCGGCCGCGCGCATCGCGCCCTCGCCGAACAGGGCCATCTTCTCCGGCGCCCAGTCGACGACGTACACGACCATCTTCGCGACGTCGGCGAAGCTCCCGCCGACCGCCGCGAGCGCGGTGGCCACGTTGCGGAAGGCCTGTTCGGTCTGGGCGGCGAGGTCGCCGGCGCCGACCGGGGCGCCCTCGGCGGTCCGCGCGACCTGGCCGGCGAGGTAGACCGTCCGCGTGCCCGTGGCCACCGCGACCTGGCGGTAGGCGTCGGGGGCGGGCAGTCCGGCCGGGTTGAGCAGTTCGACGGGCACGGTGACCTCCGGGGTTGGCATAGCGTTGTTATCGGTAGGTATAGCAGCGCTATGCCATCCTGGGCAAGTGCCGAAGCCCGCCGACCCCGCCGTCCGCGCCGCCCTCATCGAGCACGCCGCGACGATGGTCGTCGCCCGCGAACCCGTGACCCTGCGCGCGCTCGCGACCCGCGCCGGCACGTCGACCATGGGCGTCTACACGCACTTCGGCGGCATGCCGGGGCTCTGGGCCGCCGTGCGCCAGGAGGGTTTCGTGCGGCTCGCCGCGCGCCTGGCGACCCTGGCGCCGACCGACGACCCCGCGGGCGACCTCGGCGCGCTGGGCGCCGCCTACGCCGCGAACGCGCTGGAGAACCCCGCGCTCTACCGGCTGATGTTCGACGCCGCCGCCGACCTGCCCGACCCCGACGTCGCCGACGCCGCGTTCGCCCCGCTGGTCGACGGCGCCCGCCGCGCGCGGGAGGCCGGCCGGCTCGACGACGTCGACCCCGTCGACGTCGCCACCCGCCTCTGGGCCGGCGGGCACGGGCTGGTGATGCTCGTGGTCACCGACGTGCTGCCCCGGGCGGCGCTGACCGCGCACGGGCCGGCGCTCAACGCCGCGGTGCTCATCGCCGCGGGCGACGACCCGCAGCGCTGCACGGCGTCCGTGCAGCGCGGTTGGGGCGGCTGACCGGGCCGCTAGGTTCCCGCCCCGTGGACCCTGCCGTGGATGCCGCCGCGCTCGTCGCCGACACCCCCCGCGCCCAGGCCGCCGCCCTGCGGGCCGGGCACGTGACGGCCGTCGAGCTGGCCGCGGCGACGGTCGCGGCGGCGCGCGAGGT
>CADCTH010000584.1 GCA_902805495.1 uncultured Actinomycetospora sp. | reverse complement strand
GTCACCCTGGACCGCGCGGGCTGGGCGCTGCCCGCCCGGGCGTCCCTGCCGCCCGGCGGCGTGACCGTCCTCGCCGGGTCCGTCGCCGTGGTGCTGGCCGCGGGCGGGCTGGTCAGCGGGCGGGCGGTCCGGCGACGGCGCTCCGGGTCCGGGCCGCCCGGGCGCGTTCGCCCAGCGCGACGAGCACCGCCTCGTCGTAGTCCATCGGGCTGAACGGCACCAGCTCGCGGATGCTGTCGTCGCGCACCACGACCTCGTTGCTCATCGAGTCGATGAGCGAGCGCCCGGTGGCGACGTCGACGTCGGTCACCAGCGACAGCCAGCGCGACGAGAGCGACGGCGTCAGCAGCGGCACCGGGAGGACGAGCATCCGGCGGCCCTCGATGGCGGCGACGCGCCGCATCATCGTCAGGTACTCGAGGACCTCGGGCCCGCCGATGTCGAAGGCGCGTCCCGCCGTCTCCGGGACGTCGAGGACGCCGACCAGGTAGCGGATCACGTCGGCGACCGCGATCGGCTGCGTGCGGGTCCGGACCCACCGCGGGCAGACCATGGCGGGCAGGTGCTCCACGAGCTGGCGGGTCATCTCCCAGGAGATCCCGCCGTGGCCGACGATGATCCCGGCGCGCAGCGACGTCACCGGGACGCCGGCCTCCCCGAGCAGCCCCTCGACCTCGTGGCGGCTGCGCAGGTGCGCCGACAGGTCGTCCTCGCTCGCCCCGAGCCAGCCCAGGTAGACGATGCGGGCGACGCCCTCGTCCGCCGCGGCCCGCCCGAACGCGGCCGCGCCGTCGGCGTCGCGCTGCTCGAAGTCGGCGTCGCCGAGGGAGTGCACGAGGTAGAAGGCCACGTCGGAGCCGGCGAGCGCGGACCGCAGCGAGGCCGGGTCGGAGACGTCGCCGGCGACGGCCTCGCCCACGCCCCGGTAGCCCTCCGGGCGCCGGGTCATCGCCCGCACCGTGTGCCCGGCGGCCTCGAGGGCGGGGCACAACCGGGCGCCGACGAAGCCGGACGCGCCCGCGACCAGCACCTTCACGAGCGGCCTCGAGCGGTCATCGCCCGAGCATGCGGCCCGCAGGCGGAGCTGTGCAAACCGGGCGTCGTCCCGCGGGCGTGTTTGCCGCGACGCCGGGCCCGGCAACACGGAGACCTCCTGCGGCACACCCACCTGCCGCACCACAGGACCACCCGCGGAGGTGACGTCGGTGCTGCAAGGACGACGGGGCGGGCAGGACGGGGCCGGACCCCTCGCCACCGCGCTCGGGGTGTTCAGCCTCGCGCTCGGCACCGCGCAGGTGCTGAGCCCGGACGGGGTCTCGCGGCTGGTCGGCATCCGGGGCAGCCACGCGGTCCAGGTGACCCAGCGGGTGTTCGGGGTGCGGGAGCTGGTGCAGGGCACCGGCATCCTCGCCTCGTCGTCACCGCGGGGATGGGTGTGGAGTCGCGTGGTGGGCGACGTCCTCGACGTCGGGATGCTGCTCGTGGGGGCGCGCACGAAGGGCTTCGACCGCACGCGCGTCGCGATCGCGCTCGTGGCGCTGGGCGGGGTCGGCGTGGCCGACCTCGTCGCGGCGCGGCGGCTCTCCGGCTAGGACGGCACGACCCGACGACGTTGCTCAGCAGGGGTACGTGATCCGAGGACGGGACCCGGACCGGCCCGCGTGGTCGGTGTGTCACAGGGCGCGGAGCCGCCTCGTCACGGGTGCATGAGCACATCGGGGAAGAGCAGGATGCGGGTCCTGGTCGTCGGCGCCGGCTACGCCGGGACCACGGCGGCCGTGCGGCTGGCCGGGCGGTCGGGCGGGCGCGTGGAGGTGACGCTGGTGAACCCGCGGGCGGGGTTCGTCAACCGGTTGCGGCTGCACCAGATCGCCGTCGGGCGGCCCGTCGCCGCACCCTCGCTGCGTGAGCTGGTGGGCACCGGCGTCACGCTGGTCGAGGGCGAGGTCGTCGCCCTCGACCCCGACGCCGGGCGGGCCACGGTGTCCGGGCCCGACGGCGTGCAGGACGTCGCGTTCGACCGGGTCGTCCTCGCCACGGGGAGCACCACCACGGTGCCGGTGCCGGGCGCCGAGCACGTCCACGCGGTCGGTGACCTGGAGTCCGCCCGGCGGCTGCGGCCCGCGCTGGCCGCAGTGTCCGCGGGGGCGGACATCACGGTCGTCGGCGGGGGCTTCACGGGCCTGGAGACGGTGGCCGAGCTGGCGGAGGCCCGCCCGGACGCGCGGGTGCGGCTGGTGGCCGCGGGCGAGGTCGGCGGCTGGTTCACCCCGCGGGGCCGCGACCACGTGCAGCGCACGCTCGCGCGGCTCGGGGTGGAGGCCGTCGGCGACACGCGGGTGCGCGCCGTCACGCCTGACCGGCTGCTGCTCGACGACGGCGGCGAGGTGCCGTCCGCGCTGACCGTCTGGTGCGGCGGGTTCGCGGCGCCGCTGCTGGCCCGCGCCGCCGGGATCGCCGTCGACGACCGCGGGGCGGGGCGCACCGACGCCTCGATGCGGTCGCTCTCGCACCCGGCCGTCATGGCCGTGGGCGACGCCGGGCACGCGCCCGCTCCGGACGGCGGGCGGTACAGCATGTCGTGCCAGTACGCGTTCCCGTCGGCCGCGCACGCCGCCGACCTGATCCGCGCCGAGGTGCTGGGGCTGGGGTCCGGCGGTGGCCTGGACCTCGGGTTCACGGCGCGCTGCGTGAGCCTGGGGAGCCGTCACGGGGTGCTGCAGCCGACGGACAAGGCCGACGTGGCGCAGGGCCGGGCCGTGATCGGCAGCGGCGCGGTGGCGGCCAAGTGGGTCCAGGTCCGCGGCGTGGTGGCCGCCATCGGCCTCGAGCGGCGCCTGCCGGGTGCGGTGCGCTGGCCGCACGCCGCCCGGGGCCGTCGCGACGCGGCGGCGGTGGCGGGTTCGGGGACGTGAGCCGCACCGAGGAGTTCACCGCGCTGCGACCGCTGCTCTTCGCGATCGCCTACCGGATCCTGGGCAGCGTCGCCGAGGCCGAGGACGCCGTCCAGGAGACGTGGCTGCGCTACGAGGCGTCGACGACGGAGCCGGTGTCGGTGAAGTCGTTCCTCTCGGCCGTGGTCACCCGGATCGCGATCGACACGCTGCGCTCGGCCCGGGTGCGCCGCGAGGTCTACGTCGGGCCGTGGTTCCCGGAGCCGCTGCTGACCGACCCGTACGCCGACCCGGAACGCTCGGCGGAGCTGGCGGACTCGGTGTCGATGGCGGCCCTGCTCCTCCTGGAGCGCCTCAGCCCGCTGGAGCGCGCCGTGTTCGTGCTGCGGGAGGTGTTCGGGTTCGGCTTCGACGAGGTCGCCGCGGCCGTCGAGCGCTCGGAGGCGGCCTGCCGCCAGCTCGCCGTCCGGGCGCGCCGGCACATGGAGCAGGGCCGCCCGCGGTTCGACGCCGATCGCCGCGAGCGCGAGGAGCTCGCCACCCGGTTCTTCGACGCCCTGCGCGACGGCGACGTGGACGGGCTCACCGAACTGCTCGCGGCCGACGTGCAGGCGGTGGCCGACGGCGGCGACAAGGGCCCGGCCCTGACCCGCCCGGTGGTGGGTGCGCCGCGCGTGGCCCGGCTGGTGGCCGGGTTCGCGTCGCTGGCGCAGGGGCTGGTGGACGTGGAGCAGCACCGGGTGAACGACCAGCCCGGCGCCGTGCTGCGCGACGCCGACGGCGCGGTGGTGGCCGAGCTGGTGCTCGACGTCCTCGAGGGCCGCATCCAGACGATCCGCTCGGTGGTCAACCCGGACAAGCTCGAGCACCTGGGTCCGGTCGCGGACGCCTGGCAGCTGCGGGCACAGGCGCAGGCACGGCGACGTCCGGGGCGCTGACACCTTGTCCGGGTGCGGTCGGCTCCGGCAGGCTCAGGCCCGTGATCACGCAGGAGCACCCCGGCGACACCATCGCGGTCGCCGGCAGCGTGGCGACCGCGGGCAGCGTCGGGGTGGCCGGCAGCGTGGCCACGGCGGGCAGCGTCGGGGTGGCCGGCAGCGTGGCCACGGCGGGCAGCGTCGGGGTGGCCGGCAGCGCCGCCACCAGCGGGAGCGTGGGCGTCGCGGCCAGCGTGTTCACCCTCGTCGGGGTCCTCGTCCACCTGTGCGTGGGCACGATCGCCTGCGTGGCGTGCCGCCGCTGCGTCGGCTGCATCGCGTGCGTGGACTGCGTCGACTGCGTGGGGTGCATCGGCTGCGTCGGGCTCCGCGGCGCCGTCGGGCAGCGCGGCGTGCGCGCCTAGCCTGCACCCCGTGCACTTCGCGGCGATCGGCGACAGCTTCACCGAGGGCGTCGGGGACGAGCGGGCCGACGGGTCGGTGCGCGGGTGGGCCGACCACGTGGCGGTCGGCCTCGCGGAGGCGGCGGGCGGCCCGATCTCCTACGCCAACCTCGCGGTCCGCGGGCGGCTGCTCGGCGAGATCGTGACCGACCAGCTCGACGCCGCCCTGGCCCTGCGCCCGGCGCCGACCGTGCTGACGCTCAACGGCGGCGGCAACGACATGCTGCGCCCGCGCACCGACCTCGCCCACCTCGCCGACCTCACCGCCGGCGTGGTGGCCCGCTGCGCCGCGGCCGGGGTCCGCCTGGTGCTCATCAGCGGCGCCGACCCGTCCGGCGGCATCCCCCTGGGGCGGGTGGTGCGCCGGCGCGGCGAGGCGCTGACTGCGAGCATCGCCGAGCTCGCCGCCGCGCACGGGGTGGCGTTCGTCGACGCCTTCCAAGACGCGGAGCTGCACCGGCCGGGGTACTGGTCACCGGACCGCCTGCACCTGGGCGCCCCCGGGCACCGGCGCGTCGCCGGGCTCGTCCTCGCCGCGATCCTGGACGGGGCGACCGACGCCGACGCCGACGCCGCCCCGCCGCCGCCCGACCCGCCCCGCAGCCCCCGCGCCGAGCTGGCCTACTACCGCGAGCACGTCCTGCCCTGGGTCCGGCGGCGGGCCCGGGGCATCTCGTCGGGCGACACGGCGTCGGCCAAGCACCCGGACTGGGTGGACGTCGTCCCGGGCGTGAGCGCCCGCGGCACCTGACCCGACCCAGGCACGATCTTGGACGCGGGTCAGCGCACGAACAGCGAGCGCCCGCGACGCACCGCGCGACCGATGCGCAGCGGCACCCACCGGGCCGCGGCGCGCACGATCTGCGTGTAGCCCGGCGTCGGCCCGACGTAGAAGGCGATGCCCTTGGGGCCCTCGACCATCGCGCCGCTGTCGACGTCGTAGCGCGCGCCGTGCCACGGGCACACCAGGCAGCCCTCGGCGTCGACGTGGCCGTCGGAGAGGTCGCGCAGCTGGTGGCGGCAGCGCCGCGACACCGCGAACGGCTCCCCGCGGCTCGTCCCGACCGCCCACTGCCCGACCCGGCGCACCTCGCCGGGGCCCGGCTCCGCGATCTCGGTCCAGCCGGCGGTGTCGGCGGTGTCGGCGGTGTTCTCGGCGTGCGTCACGCTCGGGGGTGGGCCGGAGCCGGGCAGCTCAACCCTGCCGGCGAGGGGCGACACCCGGCCGCCGGGCACGGGGACCCAGTAGCGTCTCGCCCCGAGGCGCGGCCGTGGTCGCGCACACGACGGGTCGATGCGCTTCCAGACCAGGGGGGCCGTCGGCGTACGCCTCCGGGGGATGCGGGCGCGAACGTGGTGCAGATCAGCAGGGACAGTGACAGGGACACGAGCGGCGGCCGCGTCGCGGTCACGTCGTCGCACGGCGGGGCGGTGCAGGTGCTGCGCCCCGTCGGCGACGTCGACGGGTCGACGGCCGGTGCCCTGCGGGACGCGGTCGACGCGGTGCTGGCGCGCGACGGGGGCGTGACCACGGTGGTGGTCGACCTCGCCGCCGTGAGCAGCGTGGCCGCGGCCGGGCTGACGGCGCTGCTGGGCGCGCAGCGGGCGTGCCACGACGCCCGCCTCGACCTCCGCCTCGTCTGCGCGGCCCCGGCCGTGCGCCGCGTGCTGGCCGGCACCGAGCACGGCCGCCGACTGCCGCTCTATCCGGACCTCGACCACGCCGTGGGCACCGCGCGTGCGGAGACCCTGCTCGAGGAGCTGCGCACCAAGGTCCGCGACCACGAGCGCGCCCGGGCCACGCTGCCGGTGATCGAGCAGGCCAAGGGCATGCTCATGGGCCGGTTCGGCCTGGACGCCGAGGAGGCGTTCACCGTCCTCCGCACCTTGTCGCAGGAGCACAACACGAAGCTGCGGGATCTCGCCGACCGGCTCGTCGGCGGGTCCCCGGGCGGCGGGTCCCGGGAGACCGTCCGGGCCCGGGCGGTCGCCGACACGCAGGACCGCCTCGGGCTCGTCGAGCGCTGATCAGCCCCGGGTGGGGTCCTCGGTGACGTGGGGGAGCCCGACCAGGCTCAGGACGTGGTCGGCGACGCTGCCCACCGGCGCGTGGAGCACGAGGGCCGGCTCGCCGTCGGCGGCGTGCAGCGCGGATCGGCGGGCCGCGAACAGCGCCGAGACCCCGGCGCTGCCGAGATGGGTGACCCCGGTGAGGTCGACGACCAGCGGCCGCGTGCCGCCACGCGTGCGGTGGAGCAGGGCGGTGTGCAGCTGGTCGGCGGTGACGGCGTCGACCGGGCCGTCGATCCGCACCCGCGGCTCGCCATCGGGCTCGTCGAGGACCAGGAGCACGCCGGGTCGGCGTGCTCGGCGTCGCGCGCCGGGTCGTCCGCGACCAGCTCGGCGGTCGAGAGCAGCCGGGCGGGTCGCGTGAGGTGGTGCTCGACGGTCGCGGTCGTGCCCGCGGACCCGGCGCCGTCACCCCGGTCGACGGTGAGCCGGTCGATCAGCGCCGTCGACATCTCCAGGCCCCGGCCGCGGTCGGCGCCGGGGAGCGGGCCGTCGGGATCCGTCACCGGCGCCGCCGCGAGCCAGCGCCCCCGGTCGCGCACCGCGAGCCGCAGCACCCCGGTCGGCGTCAGCGTGGCGTCCAGCCGCACGGCCTCCGGGTCGGCACGCCGGGCGTCCTCGTCGGCGTAGGCGTGCTCGACGGCGTTGGTCACCAGCTCGCCCACCGCGTGGGCCACGTCGGAGACGGTGTCCTCGCCGGCGCCGAGCTCGCGCAGCCACGACCGCAGCGCCCGGCGCACGGCGGCGAGCGTGCGGGGCTCGGCGGGCGCGGTCAGCACGAGGTCGGCGACCGGGTGGCGACGACCGGCGGCGAGCAGGGTGATGTCGTCGGTGTGACCGGTGGCGCGGACCAGCAGCTCGAGGGCCTGGGTGCTGACCCGCTCGGCGGGCGACGCGTCGTCGGCGACGAACGAGCGCCCCGCCGCGGTGTCGGCGGCCACCCGGGCCAGCTCGACACCCCCGGCCCGCGGGTCGCGGCCGGGGCGCTCGAGGACGCCGTCGCTGTAGAGCAGCAGCAGATCGCCGACCTCGAGCTGCGCCCGGGCGTCCGGGAACGCCGCGCCGGTGCCCAGCGGCCCACCGCCGGTCGCGGGCAGGTAGCGCGCCTCGCCCGCGGCGGGCACGAGCAGCGGCGGGGGGTGGCCGGCGGTGACGTAGCTCAGGGCACCGGTCGCGGGGTCGAGGACCGCCACGCACACCGTCGCCGTCCGGGCGCCGGGGAGGTCCTCGGCCATCCGGTCGACGGCCCCGAGCGCGGCGGCGAGCTCGCCGTCGGTGGCGCGCAGGCGCTCGCCGAGCACCGCGCGGAGCTGCCCCATCGTCGCCGAGGCGACCACCCCGTGGCCCACGACGTCGCCCACCACCAGCACCACGCGGCCGTCGGGCAGCGCCAGCGCGTCGAACCAGTCGCCGCCGGCGGTGGTCCCCGCGTCGGCGAGCAGGTAGCTCGCCGCGGCCTGCACCGCGGGCAGCACCGGCAGCCCCGGGGGCAGCAGCTCGCGCTGGAGCGTCGTGATGACGTGCCGCGCGGCCACGACGCGCTCCTCGGCGTCCGCCGCGCAAGCCTGCGCGTCCTGCCGCCGCCGCACCTGCTCGGTCACGTCGGTGACGGAGCCGAGCACGCCGACCACCGCGCCGCCGGGCGAGCGCCGCGCGGTGACGACGAAGTCGATCCAGCTGTCCCGACGGGCCCCGTCGGCGTCGGCCAGCTGGACGCGCCACTCGCGCCCGATCTCCGGCACGCCCGTCGCGTACACCCGGTCCAGCGACTCGATCACCTGCTGGCCCTCGATCTCGGGGAACACCTCGCGCACCGGCAGGCCGACGAAGTCGGTGCGCCCGAACATGCTCCGGTAGGCGTGGTTGGCGGCGACCACGATGTGCTCCGGCCCCGCGAAGGCCGCGAGTGCGCCGGGGGACTGCTCGAACGCGTCCCGCACGGCCTCCGGGTCGCCGGTCCGGCGGCGTGACGCCTCGTCCGGCCCGTCCCGCATCCCGCCCCGATGCCCCACGGACGGCGTGGCGAAACCCCGCGGGACCGGTGTGTGGGGGACGGGGCCCGGGGGGACACCAAGTGGGTTCGCCGAGGCCTGGGGAGGCACGATGCGCATCGCCGTCACCGGCGCGACCGGCAACGTGGGCACGGCGGTCCTGCGCCGCCTCGCCCGCGACGACCACGAGGTGATCGGCCTGGCCCGCCGGATCCCCGACGGGCCGATCGAGGGTGAGCCCGCGCAGTGGCGCTCGATCGACCTCACCGCCGACTCCGCCAACGACCTCGCCGACGCCTTCGCGGGCGCCGACGCGGTGGTCCACCTGGCCTGGGGGTTCCAGCCCTCGCACGACCTCACCTACCTGCGCGAGCTCGGCGTCGGCGGCACCCGGCGGGTCGTGGCCGCCGCGGCCACCGCGGGCGTGCCGCACCTGGTGCACATGTCGTCGCTGGGCACCTACGCGCCGCGCCGCGACGACACCCCGGTGGCCGAGGACTGGCCGCACGACGGGGTCCCGACCTCGCGCTACAGCCGGCACAAGGCGGCCGCCGAGAAGATGCTCGACGACGTCGAGGCCCGCGGGACGATCCCCACCGTGACGCGGCTGCGGCCCGGCATCGTGGGCCAGCGCACCGCCGGCAGCGCCCTGCTGCGCTACGGCGTGCCGGGCATCGTCCCGGCCCGCGCCCTGGACTTCATCCCGATCCTGCCGCTGGACCGCGGTCTCGCCGTGTCGGTGGTGCACGCCGACGACGTGGCCGACGGCGGCGCGCGGGTGATCGACCGCAAGGCCGCCGGCGCGTTCAACCTCGCGGCCGAGCCGCCGCTGACCGCCGCCGACATCGCCGACGTGTTCGGCGCCCGGCTGGTGCACGTCCCGTCGGCGGCGCTGCGCCCGGTGGTGTCCGCGGCGTGGCACCTGCGCCTGCAGCAGGTCGACACCGGCTGGCTCGACATGGCGTTCGCCCTGCCCCTGCTGGACGCGACGCGGGCGCGCACCGAGCTCGACTGGGCGCCCACGAAGGACGGGGTCGCGGTGTTCCGCGAGGTCGTCGAGGGCATGCGGGCCACCGCGTCCGGCCCGACGGCCGTGCTGCGGCGCCGCACCGTGGGGCAGACGCTGCGCGACGCGGTGCGCCACGGTCACGTCGGCCGCCGGTCGCGCCCGTGACCGCTCCCGTGGCGACGGCACCGGCCCGAGGTGCCGGCCTGGTCGCGGCCGCCCACCCCGGGCCCGCGGTCGCCGTCGGCACGGTCGCCGCGCTGCTCGCCGTCGACGCCGGGCGCGCGCCGGGCACGGCCGTCGTGGTCACGCTCGCCGTGTTCACCGGGCACCTGACCCTGGGCTGGGCCAACGACCTGCTCGACGCCCGCCGCGACCGGACGGTGGGGCGCACCGACAAGCCGCTGGCCACCGGGCGGGTCGGCGCCGGCGCGGTGACCGCGGCGCTCGCCGTGGCCGGCCTCGCCTGCGTCGTGCTGTCGCTGGCCGCGGGGTGGCGCAGCGGCGTCGTGCACCTCGTGCTCGGCATCGGCGCGGGCCAGACCTACAACCTCGGCCTCAAGCGCACCGCGCTGTCGTGGCTGCCCTACGCCGTGACGTTCGGGACGCTGCCGGCCGTCGTGTCCCTGGCCGGCAGCGGTCCGGGAGCCCCGGCGTGGCCGCCGTGGTGGATGCTCGCCGCCGGCGCGACGCTCGGGGTCGGCGCGCACGTGCTCAACGCCCTGGCCGACCTCGCCGACGACCTGCGCACCGGTGTTCGCGGCCTGCCGCACCGGCTGGGGGAGCGGACCGCCCGCCCCCTGGCCGCCGGGCTGCTCGTCGCGGCGTCGGTGCTGGCCGCGTTCGGTCCCGCCGGCGCGCCCGCGGCCTGGGTCTGGGTCGTGCTGCTCGCGATCGCCGGGCTGGCGGCGTTCGCCCTCACCGGCCGCGGCCGCGGGCCCTTCCGCGCCGCGATGGTGATCGCCCTGCTCGACGTCGTCCTGCTCGTGGCCGCCGGATGACGGGCCTCGACGGTGCGACCTTCGACCTCGCGATCGTGGGCGCCGGGCCCGCCGGCGCGGCCGCGGCGCTCGGCGCGCTGCACGCCGACCCGGGACTGCGCGTGGCACTGCTCGACCGCGACGACTTCCCGCGCGACAAGGCCTGCGGCGACGGCGTCGCCCCGCACGTGCTCGACCGGCTCGCCGAGGTCGGGGTGACCGGCCTGCTCGACGACCGCGTCCCCGTAGCGCGCCTCCGGCTCGACCGCGGCGGGCGGGGCGCGGAGCGGACGATGGCGCGCCCGTCGTACGTGGTGCCGCGCGCGGTCCTCGACGCCCGCCTGGTCGAGGCGGCGCAGGCCGCGGGCGCGCAGCTGGTGCGCCACCGGGTCCGCGAGGTGGCGATCGGGGACGGCAGCGGGGACGGCAGCGGGGACGGCAGCGGGGACGGCAGCGGGGACGGCAGCGGGGACGGTGTCGTGCTCGACGGCACGATCCGCGCCCCGGTGGTCGTCGGCGCCGACGGGGCGCGTTCGGTGCTGCGCCGGCGCCTCGGCTGGGCGCCGGGCACGACGGCGCTGGCCCTGCGCGGGTACGCCCCGGTCACCGCCGGGCGCGAGGGCGCCCAGGTGATCGTGTTCGGCACGGCGCGGCAGCCGTCGTACGCCTGGTCGTTCGACCGCGGCGACGGCACGGCGAACGTCGGCTACGGCGAGCTGCT
>CADCTH010000583.1 GCA_902805495.1 uncultured Actinomycetospora sp. | reverse complement strand
GGCCGGTCCTGGCCGCTGACGCTCGGCACAACCATGGCTTGCCAACCGTTATCGGCGGCACCCACGCTACGAGCCAGAGCACCAGCGGCCAGGCTCCCAACCACCGCAACAGCGGCACGTCAGAGCCTCACACTGAGACCCACGCTAACCAGCGTCGAGCGTCAGGAGCGGACCCGGTACTGCAGGTGCACCCCGCCGCCGGCGAAGCGGCGCTCGCCGACGAGCTCGAGGTCCAGGTGCACGCCCTCGGGCAGGAAGCGCGTGCCGCCGCCGACGACCACGGGCGCGACGATGGGCCCGATCTCGTCGACCAGACCGGCCGCCAGCGCCGCGGCGGCGAGGCCGGGCCCGTCGACGGTGATGTCGCCGTCACCGGCCTTGAGCTCGCGCACGGCGTCGGGGTCGAACTCGCGCACGAGGCGGGTGCGCGCGGTGGACACCGTCTCGAGCGTCCGCGAGTAGACGATCTTGTCGGCCGCCTGCCAGGTGCGGGCGAACTCGGCCATCTCGGGCGGTTCGTCCGGCAGCTCGTGCGCGGTCTCCCAGAAGACCATCGTCTCGTACATGCGCCGGCCGTAGAGGAACGTGCGCACTGGCCGGGTGATCTCCTCGAAGTACCGGTGCAGCTCCATGTCCTCGGGCAGGCCCCACCCGAAGTCGCCGTCGGCGTCCGCCGTGTAGCCGTCGAGCGACGTCATCATCGAGTAGATCAGCCGGCCCATCGGTGCGCCTCCCGCGAGTGGTTGCGTTTCGCAATCGCTCCGGACCGTAGCAGTCCGTGCTAGACCACGGGGATGTTCTCCCAGCTCGTCGACGCCGTCGGTGCGGAGCACGTCGTGGCGGGCGACGACCCGTCGGTCGCGGACCTGTGCGCCGACGAGGCGCTGGGCGTGCCCCCGGGCAAGCCGGCGTACGTCGTGTGGCCCGGCGACCGGGACGAGGTGGTCGCCGTCGTGCGCATCGCGCGGGCGGCCGGCGCGCCCGTGACGGCGCGCGGTGCGGGCACCGGCCTGTCCGGCGCCGCGCCGCCCGACGACGGCGCGGTGCTCGTGGTGTTCGCGCGGATGGACCGGGTCCTCGAGGTCGACCCCGTCGACGCCGTCGCCGTCGTCCAGCCGGGCGTGGCCCTCGAGGTGCTCGACGCCGCGGCCGGCGAGCACGGCCTGACCTACCCCGTGCACCCCGGCGAGCAGTCGGCGTCGCTCGGCGGCACCGTGGCCACCAACGCCGGTGGCATGCGCGCCGTGCGCTACGGCGTGACACGCGCGCACGTGCTGGGGCTCGAGGCGGTGCTCGCGGACGGCTCCGTCGTGCGCACGGGCGGGCGGCTGGCCAAGCTCTCGTCGGGCTACGACCTGACCCAGCTGCTCGTCGGCTCGGAGGGCACGCTCGCCCTGGTCACCGAGGTGATCGTGCGCCTGCACCCGCACCAGCCGGTCCGGCGCACGGTGCTCGCGCCGTTCTCCTCGCCCGACGCGGTCACCGCCGCCGTCGGGCGCGTCCTCGGCGCCGGGCTGGCGCCGACGGTGTGCGAGTACCTCGACGGCCCGACCATGCGGGCGATCTGCACGAACGCCGATCTGACCCTGGGCCTGCCCGAGGACCTCGTCGACGCCGACCACCTGCTCGTCGAGCTCGCGGGACGCCGCCAGGAGCGGGTCGACGAGGACGGCGAGTAGCTCGCCGACCTCCTCGCGGAGCACGGCGCCGTCGAGGTGTTCGACCTGCCCGCCGGGGCGGCGCGCCGGCTGGTCGAGGCGCGCGAGAAGGCGTTCTGGGCGGTGAAGGCGGCGGGCGCGCACGAGATCGTCGACCTCGTCGTGCCCCGCTCGGCGATGGCGGCGTTCCTCTCCCGCGCCCGGGCGGCCGGCGAGGCACACGGCGCGCGCGTGCTGGGCTGCGGGCACGCCGGCGACGGCAACGTGCACCTCGCGGTGTTCCAGCCCGACCCCGACGCCCTCGACGCGACGCTGCACGACGTCTTCGCGGCGGGGATCGCGCTGGGCGGGGCCGTGTCGGGCGAGCACGGCGTCGGGCGGGCGAAGGCCCACCACCTGGCGGAGTTCGGCGACCCGGTCGCCCTCGACGTCGTGCGGCGGGTCCGGGCCGCGCTCGACCCCGACGGGACGCTGAACCCGGGGTGCGCGCTGCGCTGACGTTGCCCCGCAGCCGGAGGCCGCCGACACTCGTGGCGTGGACACCGCCCCCGACGTCGTCGTCATCGGGGCCGGGTTCGCCGGGCTCTACGCGGTCCACCGCCTGCGCGGGCTGGGTCTGCGGGTCCAGGGGCTCGAGGCCGCCGACGGCGTCGGCGGCACGTGGCACCACAACCGCTACCCGGGCGCGCGGTGCGACTCCGAGAGCTATTACTACTGCTACTCGTTCTCCCCCGAGCTCGAGCAGGAGTGGCACTGGAGCGAGCGCTACCCCGGCCAGACCGAGATCCTCTCCTACCTCGACCACGTGGCGGACCGGTTCGACCTGCGCCGCGACTTCTCCTTCTCCACGCGGGTGGTCGCCGCGCACCGGGACGAGGACGCCGACCGGTGGGTGGTCGAGACGGACCGGGGCCGGTGGACCTGCCGCTGGCTGGTCACGGCTGTGGGCTGTCTGTCCTCGGCGAACGTCCCCGACATCCCGGGCCTCGAGTCGTTCGCCGGACGGTGGCACCACACGGGCCAGTGGCCGCACGAGGGCGTCGACGTCGCGGGGCGCCGGGTCGGGGTCGTCGGCACGGGCTCCACCGGCATCCAGGCCATCCCGGTGCTCGCGGAGTCGGCCGGGCACCTCACCGTCTTCCAGCGGACCGCGAACTTCTCGATCCCCGCCCGCAACGCCCCGCTCACTTCGGAGGAGGCCGCGGGCTACAAGGCCGACTACACCGCGATCCGGGAGCTCCAGCAGGGCTCGACCAACGGGCACCCGTTCGTCGTCAGCGACGTCGACGTGCTCGCCCTGCCCGACGGGGAGCGTCGCGACCTGTTCGAGCGGGCCTGGGACCGCGGCGGGCTGCGCTTCCGCGCCGCGGTGCGCGACGTGCTCACCGACACCGAGGTGAACGACGCCGCGTCCGACTTCATCCGCACGAAGATCCACGAGACGGTGCACGACGCGGCGGTCGCCGAGGCCCTGAGCCCGCGCGACCACCCCTTCGCCACCAAGCGCCCGCCCATCGACACCGACTACTTCGCGACCTACAACCGGCCGAACGTCTCGCTGGTCGACGTCCGCGCCGACCCGATCGCGGAGATCACGCCGGACGGGGTGCGCCTCGCGTCCGGGGCCCGGCACCCGCTCGACGTCCTGGTGTTCGCCACCGGCTTCGACGCCCTCTCCGGCCCGCTGCTGCGCCTCGGGCTCCGGGGCAGCGACGGACGCTCGCTCGCCGACGCGTGGGCCGAGGGCGCCACGACCTACCTCGGGCTGGGGGTGGCGGGCTTCCCGAACCTGTTCACGATCACGGGGCCGGGCAGCCCGTCGGTGCTCACCAACATGCCGACCTCGATCGAGCAGCACGTCGACTGGATCGCCGACCTCCTCGCCCACCTCCGGGACCACGACCTCGACGCCGAGCCCACCCGCGAGGCGCAGGCCCGGTGGGCCGAGCACGTGCGCGAGGCCGCCGACGCGACGCTGCTCCCCCGCGCGTCGAGCTCCTGGTACCTCGGCGCGAACGTGCCGGGCAAACCGCGGGTGTTCCTGCCCTACGCGGGCGGCTTCGCCCGCTACCGCGAGATCTGCGACGCCGAGGCGGCGGCCGGCTACCCGGGCTTCGCCCCGCGGTCGCGGCGGCGACGGGCGAGTGCCTGAGCGCGGCGCCGACGACCGCTGGTGATCGTGGGGGATTTCCTGCCGTCTGACGCCAGCGTGGCCCCCACGCTGGCACATCCCGTGCGCCCGGGTCAGCTCAGGTCTGGAGCGCGGGGCGGTCGGGGTGGTCGGCGCGGACGACGAGGTCGGCGACGGCCAGCGGGTCGACCTCGTCGGCGTAGCGCGCGTACGCCGGCAGCGTCCACGCCTCGTCGGGCGGGGTGCGGCGCTCCAGGACCGTGGCCGAGAGCGCCAGGTGCACGGTCAGCTCGGCGGGCAGGCCGCGGCCGAGCAGCAGGGGCCCGTCGACGACCACCACGCCCGGGGCCGGGAGCTCGACCCGCGCGGCGCGCGCCGCCCGGTCGGTCCCCACGTCCCACAGGCGCGGCAGGACCCGCCCGCTGCCGCCGGCGTCCAGCGGGGCGAGGACCTCGCGAACGAGGCCCCCGGCGTCGAGCCAGTCGTCGTAGAACGAGTCCGGGTCGGTGCGCCCGCGCTCGAGGCGCACCGACGCCGGGCGCAGGAAGTCCCACGCCGACACCCGCACCACCGGCCGCTAGCGCACGCGCAGCGGGTCGACCAGCGCGTCGGCGAGCACGTCCGGCCGCGCGGGCGGTGCCCCGTCGACGAGCACCCGGACGTGCCCGCGGCCCGCCCGCTCGACGGCCGCGACGATCTCGGTGGTCAGGGCCTCGGGGGTCAGCGGGCGGATCGGCATCCCGTCCAGGATGCGGCAGCTCCGCTGCGCTGCGTGCCGCGACCCCAGGATGCCGCGAGTCAGGCCTGCGCGGCGCCCCGGCTGGTTTCCTGGCCGGCCTCGTCCTCGGACGCGAAGTCGGCCTCGTCGAGCGCGGGATCGCGGGGGTGCATCGTCAGCAGCGCGGCGAGGGAGACGAAGGCGCAGATGATGATGTAGATGGAGATCCAGGTGGTCCCTCCGGTGCCCGCGAGGATCGCGGTGGCGATCAGCGGCGCGGGGCCGCCGGCCGTGATGGAGGCGAGCTGGTACCCGAGGCCGGCGCCGGTGTAGCGGATGCCGGTGCCGAAGCTCTCGGAGATCAGGGCCGCCTGCGGGCCGTACATCATGTCGTGGAAGACGAGCCCGAGGACCATCCCGAGCAGCACGAGCCCGCCGACCCGCGTGTCGAGCAGGGCGAAGTACGGGAAGGCGTACAGGCCGGTGAGCACGACGCCCGCCCCGTAGACGAGGCGCCGGCCGATCTGGTCCGAGAGCCAGCCGAAGAACGGCACGCTGACGATGCCGATGCAGGCCGCGAGGATGAGATAGAGCAGCAGGTCGCCGCGCGCGAGCTCGAGCTGCTGGGTGCCGTACACGAGCACGAACGAGGTGAACAGGTAGAACGGCGCCTGCTCGGCGGTGCGCACCAGCAGGGCCTTGACGACGTCGCGCCACTGGGTGCGCAGGGTCTCGGCCAGCGGCAGCTTGGCGACCTTCCCCGAGGTCTTGACCTGGGCGAACGCCGGCGACTCGAGGACGGTGAGACGGATCCAGAGCCCGACGGCGATGAGGACGATGCTGGCGAGGAACGGCACCCGCCAGCCCCACTCGAGGAACTCCGGGCCGGAGAAGAAGTAGACGACGGCCGTGCCGCTCGCCAGCCCGATGGGCACGCCCGCCTGCGGCCACGCCGCCATCAGGCCGCGCTGCTTGCGGGTGCCCCACTCCATGGACATGAGCACCGCGCCGCCCCACTCGCCGCCGACACCGATGCCCTGCATGACCCGCAACAGCGTCAGGAGGATCGGCGCGGCGATGCCGATGGTCTCGTAGGTGGGCAGGCACCCGATCAGCACCGTCGCCCCGCCCATGATCAGCAGCGTCGCCACCAGGCTCTGCTTGCGCCCGATGCGGTCGCCGTAGTGCCCGAAGATCGCGGCGCCGATCGGACGCGCCGCGAACCCCACGAACTGGGTCGAGAACGCCAGCAGGACGCCGCCGACCTCGTTGTTGGCGAAGAACAAGGGCCCGAACACCAGGGCGGCGGCGGTGTTGTAGAGGAAGAAGTCGTACCACTCGATGGTGGTGCCGACCGTGCTCGCGACGACCGCTTTGCGCTTGAGCGTTCGGCGGTTCGCTCCAGCGGGAAGGGTGCTCATGGTCGGCTATGGTCGTCATCTCACCCACACGGGGCAAGACCCCCCGCGCACCAGAGGCACTGAGCCGTTCAGATCACCGAGAAGCGATCGGTGAGCGGCTCTCCGTCACCGCGGGAGATCACGCAGCTCACCTGGCGCGCCCCCGCGGCCGACCCCGCCGTGGAGCGCGGGTCGGCGAACGCGGCCTCGCTCGGCACGACGGCGGTGACCCGCAGGTCCTCACGGTCGACACCGCTCGAGGTGGGCACCAGCAGTTCGGAGTCGACGAACAGCGCGCAGTACGCCCGGCCGTAGTCGCGCATGGCGCCCTCGCCCGGGTAGGCCACGGGCCGGCTCGAGTCGATCGGCGTCCGGGCCGCGATGACCTCGACGTCGTGGGGCTCGCCGCACTGCGCGTCCGCCGACGACCCGAAGGTCCCGCCGCTCGCGAGCTCGCCGCGGGCGCACTGGCCGTCGAAGAGCACGAACTCCTCGAGGTCGCCGTCGGCCCCGTAGGTCAGCACGTCGGGCTGCGCGGCGAACGGCCGGTACCCGCCGAGCATCGCCCCGACCAGCAGCAGCAGGAGGGCGAGCACCACCGCGCCCGTCGCGAGCGCGACGGGCCGGCTCACCTGCGGCACCCCGGCGCCCCCTCGACCCCCGGGCGGTGCCCCGTCGGCGCTCAGAGCTCCTGCTCCACGCGCAGCGCCTGCTCCTCGACCGTGCCGGGCTCGCGGTCGATCGCGGCGACCTCGCCGACCGCGTCGTCGGCGGGCAGGCCCGTCGGCTCCGCGGCGTCGGGTGCGGACGAGAGGCCGAGCTGGACCTCGCGGCCGTCCTCGGCGAGCTGCTCGTCGGCGGCGACCCCGTCGGCCCCCTCGACGTCGAGCACGACACCGCCGCCGACCCCGTCGACGGCGTTCTCCGGGTCGTCGATCGACTCGTCGAGGTCGTCGATCGGCGTCGCGGCCAGGGGGCGCTCCGGTGGCTGCTCGGGGGTCACCTCGGGTTGCTCCTGGGGGAGGCGGTGGTCGATGCTCGCGTCGGTGGCCTCCCACTCCCGGGTGCCGCCCAGCCGGACGTCGCGGCTGTAGCCCTCGGGGGCGTCCATGCCGTCCTCGAGGGGGTCCGCGCCCATGCGGTCCTCGTCCGTGACGACGGCCGGCTCGGTGTCCAGGCTCGTCATGTCGTTCTCCAGGACCGCCTCGCCTCGTTCGACCGACTCCTCGCTCACGCGTCCTCGCTCCTCGTGGGTGTCCGGCGACGGACATCCTCCGCCGTGCGGGCCCCGTTCCCGCGCGCACCCCCGCCCACGCACCGCGCGGCGACCCGGCGGCGGGGCGGTCGGCGCGGCGAGGCGAACGGCGGTGATCGAAGGAGGAATACGGACACTCAACGTCAGCGACGCCACTTCGCTGACACTCCCTACCCCCGGATCCGGGTCCCGGAGTCGCCCCACTCCTTCGCGCGGAGCTCGAACTTCTGGATCTTGCCCGTCGAGGTCTTGGGCAGCTCCTCGACGATCTCGACGTCGCGCGGGGCCTTGTAGCGCGCGATGGCGCCCTTGACGTGGTCGATGATCTCGCCGGGCTCGGCGTCCTTGCCCTGGCGCAGCACCACGAACGCCTTGGGGCGCTCGCCCCACCGCTCGTCGGGCACCCCGACGACCGCGGCCTCGAGCACCGCCGGGTGGCTCAGGACGGCCTGCTCGACCTCGACGGTGGAGATGTTCTCGCCGCCGGAGACGACGACGTCCTTGGCGCGGTCGCGCAGCTCGACGTAGCCGTCGGTGTGCATGACGCCGAGGTCGCCGGAGTGGTACCAGCCGCCCGCGAACGCCTTGGCCGTCGCGTCGGCGTCGCGGAAGTAGCCGGACATGACGTTGTTGCCGCGCATGACGATCTCGCCCATCGTCTGCCCGTCGGCCGGCACGTCCACGAGCTGGACGTTCGCGGGGTCGTACTCCTCGGCCAGGACCTCGACCACCCGCACCGGCTCGGCGATGAGCATCCCGACGCCCTGGCGGGCCTGCATCCGGGCGCGTTCCTGTTCCTCGAGCCCGCGCCAGTCCTCCTGCCACTGGCACACCGTGTAGGGCCCGTAGGTCTCGGTCAGGCCGTAGACGTGGACGATCCGGAAGCCCATCTTCTCCATCTCGAGGATGGTGGTCGGGCTCGGCGGCGCGCCGGCGGTGGTCACCACCAGCGCGTAGTCCAGGGTCCGGGCCTCGGCCGCGTTCATGATCGTGGTGACGACCGTCGGCGCGCCGTTGAGGTGGGTCACCCGGTGCTCGCCGATCAGCGCCCAGATCGCGTCGCCGCGCACCTCGCGCAGGCAGACGTGGGTGCCGCCGATCGCGGTGATCGCCCAGGGCGTGCACCAGCCGTTGCAGTGGAACATGGGCAGCGTCCACAGGTAGACGCTCGCCGGGTCGTGGTACGAGTGCACGATCTCGCCCAGCGAGTTCAGGTACGCGCCGCGGTGGTGGTACTGCACGCCCTTGGGGCGCCCGGTGGTGCCGCTCGTGTAGTTGATGCTGATCGTCGAGCGCTCGTCGGTGACCTCCCACGGCAGGTCCGCACCCCCGTCACCACGGGCGAGCAGGTCCTCCCACGTCGCGCCGTCGGTGCTCGTGCCCGCGTCCGGGCCCTGCGGGTCGACGAGCGTGACGACCTCGCGCACGGTCTCCAGCGAGTCCGCCACCGGGTCGACCACGGCGCGCAGCGTCGAGTCGACCACCAGCACCGTCGCGCCGGAGTGGTCGAGGATGTAGCGCACCTCCTCGCTCGACAGGCGCGTGTTCACCGCGACCAGCACCGCCCCGCCCAGCGGCACGCCGAAGTGCGCGATCAGCATCTCCGGGACGTTGGGCAGCAGGCACGCGACCCGGTCGCCGGCCTCGACGCCGCTCGCGCGCAGCCCGCGCGCCAGGCGCTGGGCGTCGCGGGCGAAGTCGGCGTAGGTGTGCCGCGCGGCGCCGTGGACGATCGCGACCTTCTCCGGGTACACGTCCGCCGAGCGGCGCAGGAACGACAGCGGCGTGAGGGGGGTGATCCAGGTCTCGGGCGCTTCCTGGCTCGTCATGGCCCGGGATCATCGTCCTTCGTCGGGTGACGGGCCAGGGTCACGGGCGTAGTCGGGACGCTCGTCGGAACCCGGCGCCGTCGGCAGCCCCGCGGCCGCCCAGGCCCGGAAGCCGCCGTCGACGTCGGTGGCCCGGTGCAGGCCCAGGTCCTGCAGCGCGGCCGCCGCCAGCGAGGACGTGTAGCCCTCGGAGCACAGCACGATCCACTGCCGGTCGCGGTCGGTGGCCTCGGCGATGCGCGCGTCGGAGGTCGGGTCGAGGCGCCACTCGAGGTGGTTGCGCTCGACGACCAGCGCGCCCGGCACCGTGCCCTCGTCGAGGCGCTGCCAGCCGGGGCGGATGTCGACGACCAGCGCCGCGTCGCCCACGGCCGCGGCGGCGTCGCGGGCGTCGAGGCGCTGCAGCCGGGCCCGCGCCCGGGCGAGCAGGTCGGCGACGGCGCTCACTCCGGCGACTGCCCGGGCGCGACGAGCTCGGAGCGGGTGCGCCGCAGCACGCCGGCCTCGACCCCGTAGTACGACATGGCCGACAGCGGCGGCGAGTAGGCGTGCACGCTCACCGCGGTCTCGACCGCCCGGTTGGTGACGTCGTGCACGTGCCCGAGGCCGAACGAGACGCTGTGGCCGGGGTCGAGGACGCGCCGGCGCAGGCCCGGACCGCGGGCGTGCAGCTCCTCGGCCGGGCAGGTCCCGTCGTCGTCGCTGCCCGCGGTCCAGCGCCACTCGGTGAGGGCGCCCCGGACGACGGTCAGCGCGCCGATCGACCCGCCGTGGTCGTGCAGCTCGGCGCCCTGGTCGGTGGTCCAGGAGATCAGCCAGACGTCGAGGTGGTCGTCGGCGTGCAGCCGCCGCGCCCAGCGGTGCACGGGGTCGACCTCGACGCCGTGGCGCCCGGTCTCGACCTCCGCGGCCACCTCGCGGGTGAGCGCCGCCAGGTCGGCGAGGCTCGCGGGGGTCGGGCCGTCCTGCCAGCGCCGGCGGTCCGCGCGGCGGGTGCGCGGCCGGGCGAAGGGGCCGGTGGGGTGCGGGCGCACAGGGGTGTCGACCAGCGTGGTCACGGGACTTTCCTCCGGGTGCGGGCGTCCACGCGCGCACTCACCGGCGGGAGGGCCGGGATCAGCAGGGTGCGGCGCGCGGGCGAGGGGACGTCACGGCCGGGCGGCACGCGACGATCGGCTCGTCAGGCCCGCGGACACCACTGGTCGAACACGTGCGCGCGGCGGCCCTCCCAGAGGGGGCCGAGCAGGAAGTGGCGCACGGCGTCATTGCACCACGACGCCCGGGGTACGTCATCTCCGGGTCCGCCGTCGCCCGTGATCCACCTCGCGGCGCGGCGGGCTGTCGGGGTGCCGTCCTAACCTGGAGGGGCATCGGGAGGGGCTGGGGCGTGCCCGACCGCCCCGCACACCACCACCACCTGCCGGAGGACACCACGGAGCGCACCACCGAGCGCACCCTCGGCCACGCCCGCGAGCGCGGCGCCGACCGGGCGCGCGGCTGGGTCCGCCGTCTCGCCCGCGACTGCTGGCGCCACCGGGCCCTCACGGCCGCAGCGCTCACCGCGTCGGTGCTGGGCGTCAGCCTCGAGGCCGTCGGCCCCCTGCTCATCGGCACGGCGGTCGACCGCGCCGTCGCCGGCTCCACCGCCGGGCTCGGCGTGCTCGTCACGGCCATGGCGGTCATCGCCGTCGTCCGCTTCGGGGCGGCCTTCCTGCGCCGCTACCTGGGCGGGCGGCTGTCGCTCGGCGTCCAGCACGACCTGCGGCGCCGCGTGTTCGGGTCGGTGTCGCGCCTCGACGGCCCGAAGCAGGACGCGCTGCGCACCGGCCAGGTGGTCTCGCGCGCCAACTCCGACCTCCAGCAGGTCCAGGGCCTGCTCGGCATGGTCCCGCTGGTCGCGGGCACGCTCGGGCAGCTCGTGGTCTCGATCGCGATCATGCTGTGGCTCTCGCCGCTGCTCACGCTCGTCGCGCTGGTCGTGCTGCCCGCCGGGATCGTGTTCACCGGTCGCATGCGCCGCAAGCTCTTCCCCGCCACGTGGGCGGCCCAGCAGCGCGCCGCCGAGGTCGCCCAGAACGTCGAGGAGGCCGTCACGGGCGTCCGGGTCGTCAAGGGCTTCGGGCAGGAGGCGCACGAGACCGGGCGGCTGCGCGAGGCGGCCCGGCGCCTCTACGCCGAGCGGCTGCGGGCGGCGTGGCTCAACTCCCGCCTGACGCCCACGCTCTCCGCCCTGCCCACCGTCGGGCAGCTCGGGGTGTTCGCCCTCGGCGGCGCGATGGCGCTCAACGGGCAGATCACGCTCGGCGTGTTCATCGCGTTCACGTCCTACATCGCGGCGCTCGTGGGCCCGGCGCGCCTGGTCGCGAGCCTCGTCGTCACCGGGCAACTGGCCCGCGCCGGCGTCGAGCGGGTCTACGAGCTCATCGACTCCCAGCCCGAGATCGTCGACGCGCCGGGCGCCCGCGACGTCCCGGACGGGCCGCTGGGCCTCGAGCTCGACGACGTGCGCTTCGGCTACGCCCGCAGCGAGCCGGTGCTCGACGGTCTGTCACTCACGGTCGCGCCCGGCGAGACGATGGCCGTGGTCGGCACGGCCGGCTCGGGCAAGTCGACGATCTCGCTGCTCGCGCCGCGGTTCTACGACCTGCAGGGCGGGTCCCTGCGCATCGGGCCGCCGGGTGCGGTGGTCGACGTGCGCGACCTGCGGCTCGACGCCCTGCGCCGCGCGGTGGGCGTGGTGTTCGAGGAGGCGTTCCTCTTCTCCGACACCGTGTTCGCCAACATCGCCTACGGCTCCCCCGACGCCTCCGACGAGCAGGTCCGCGCCGCCGCGGTCGCCGCGCAGGCCGACGCGTTCATCCGCGAGCTGCCCGAGGGCTACGACACCCGCGTGGGCGAGCGCGGCCTGACCCTCTCGGGCGGCCAGCGCCAGCGCGTGGCCCTCGCCCGCGCCCTGCTCTACGACCCCCGCATCCTGGTGCTCGACGACGCCACCTCGGCCGTCGACGCCACCACCGAGGCCGCGATCGGCGAGACGCTGCGCACGGTCACCGCGCAGCGCACGACGCTGGTCATCGCCCACCGGCGCTCGACGCTGGCGCTGGCCGACCGCATCGCCGTGCTCGACGGCGGCCGCGTCGTCGACGTGGGCACGCGCGAGGAGCTCGAGGGGCGCTGCCGGCTGTTCCGCGAGCTGCTCGCCGGGCCCGCGGAGCGCATCGACGAGACCGGCTGGGTGCCCGAGGACGAGCCGGAGCCCGCCGACACCCCCGCCACCGCGGGCTCCGCGATCACCCCGTCCATGTGGCCCGACGCCCCCGACCCCGATCGGCCGGCGCCCCCGCCGGCCCCGGCCGTGGTCGCCGTCGGCTCCGAGGCCCTCGGCGGGGTCGACGGCACCGCGCCACCGGAGATCCGCGAGGCGCTCGACCGGTTGCCCCCGGCCACCGAGGACCCCGACCTGCACGGCGAGGACCCCACCGCCCCCGACCCCGACTTCCGCCTGGGCCGGCTGTTGCGCCCCGTGCGCTGGGCCCTCGCGCTCGTCGTCCTGTGCGTCGCCCTCGACGCGGCGGCCACCGTCGCGTTCCCGTCGCTGGCCCGCCTGGCCGTCGACGGCGGCATCCAGGCCGGCTCGATCGACGTGCTCTGGCTGGCCGTCGGGCTGGGCGTCGCGGTGGTGGCGCTCGACTGGGTGGTGGTCGCCGCGCAGACCGTGCTCACCGCGCGCGTGGGCGAGGGACGCCTGTTCCTGCTGCGCACGCGCAGCTTCGCCCACCTGCAGCGCCTGGGGCTCGACTTCTACGAGCGCGAGCTCGGCGGCCGGATCATGACCCGGATGACCACGGACGTCGACGCGCTGTCGTCGTTCCTGCAGACCGGGCTCGCGCAGGCGGTCGTCGCCGTGCTGACGATCCTCGGCGTCGCCGTGGCGCTGCTGGTCACCGACCTCGAGCTGGCGCTGGTGTCGCTGGCCGTCATGCCGGTGCTGATCGCGGCGACGGTGGTGTTCCGTCGCCTGTCGTCGCGGGCCTACGCCGAGGCCCGCGAGCGGATCAGCGTCGTCAACGCCGATCTGCAGGAGAACGTCGCGGGGCTGCGGGTCGCGCAGGCGCACACCCACGAGCGGCGCTCCGCGGCCGTGTTCGCCGGCAACAGCGATGCCTACCGCCGCGCCCGGCTGCGCGCGCAGCGGCTCATCGCGACGTACTTCCCGTTCGCGGCGATGCTCTCCGACCTCGCGCAGGCGGCCGTGCTGGGCGTCGGGGCCGCGCGGGTGGCCACCGGCGGGCTCTCCCCCGGCGTGCTCGCCGCGTTCCTGCTCTACCTGGCGATGTTCTTCGGCCCGGTGCAGCAGCTCTCCCAGGTCTTCGACGGCTACCAGCAGGCGCGCATCGGCCTGCTGCGCATCGGCGAGCTGCTGCGCACGCCGACGTCGGTGCCGGAGCCGGCGCACCCCGTGGTGCTCGACGACCTGCGCGGCGAGGTCGAGCTGCGCGACGTCGAGTTCTCCTACGCGGGCGCGGAGACCCCGGCGCTGTCGGACTTCTCGCTGCACGTCCCGGCGGGACGGACGGTGGCGCTCGTCGGCGCGACCGGCGCGGGCAAGTCGACGGTGGTCAAGCTCGTGGCCCGCTTCTACGACGTCACCGCGGGCACGGTGCTCGTGGACGGGGTCGACATCCGCGAGCACGACCTGCCGACCCTGCACCGCCGCCTCGGCGTCGTCCCGCAGGAGGCGCACCTGTTCGTCGGCGACGTCGCCTCCAACATCGCCTACGGCGACCCGGAGGCGACGCCGGCGCGCATCGAGCAGGCGGCCCGCGACGTCGGCGCCTACGAGATGATCGCGTCGCTGCCCGCGGGGTTCCGCCAGCCGGTGGGCGAGCGCGGTAGCGGGCTCTCGGCCGGGCAGCGCCAGCTCGTCGCGCTGGCCCGCGCCGAGCTGGTCGACCCGCGCCTCCTGCTGCTCGACGAGGCCACCGCGGCCCTCGACCCGGCCACCGAGACCGCGGTGCTGGCCGCGGGCGAGCGCCTCGCCGCCCCGCGCACCACGTTCGTCGTCGCGCACCGCCTGGCCACGGCCGCGCGGGCCGACCACGTCGTCGTGATCGACGGCGGGCGCATCCTCGAGGAGGGCACGCACGGCGAGCTGCTCGCCCTCGACGGCGCCTACGCCCGTCTGTGGCGCGCGGGCGCCGGGACGATCGACGAGGCCGTCGGCGAGGGGGCCCTCGCGGACGACGACGACAGGGACGATCTCGCCCGCGTGAGCTGATCCGGGCACGGAGACCATCGCGAGCCACAGTGTTCGTCCCGGTGGCGGGATCGGTTCGATTTCGTGCCGGATCGGCGAATGCCCGAACCACTCGCTCGTGCACAACGGAAGGGGAGGCAGAAGGTCGGCGACGACGCCGGCCTCGCCCAGAGAGGCCCTTCCCGTGACCATTCCTCGCAGGCTCGCCACCGTGATCGTGTCGGGGGCCGCCGCACTGGCCCTGACCGGCATCACGGCCGGCACCGCCGTCGCCGCCGAACCCATCGCCACCATCCCTGACCTGACCGGCCAGTCGACCTCGGTCGCCCTGGACTCCGGGTTCACCGACGCGCT
>CADCTH010000582.1 GCA_902805495.1 uncultured Actinomycetospora sp. | reverse complement strand
GCCCGCGTCCCCCGGCCGGCCCGCGCGCGCTCGGCGGCCGCGTCCAGCAGCCCGGCCAGGGCGGCGGCCACGGCGTCGGCGAGCACTGGCGACCCGGGCCCGCCGCTGCCGTCACCCTGTGCGCCTCGTCCAGCCACGTCGGACCCCTCTCTCACGTGTTCCTCGGTCGAGGTAGGTGGCCCGGGGCCCGGCGTGGGCCGCGGCCGCGTGGGCCGAGGACGCTCTCGTCGTCCACGCTAACCCCCGGCACCAGCCGGGGCACCGGCACGCGGGACGCATCCCCACCTCGTGTCGTCCGCGGGTGCCCCCCGGCCCGAATCGACCACTCCTGATCGCCCGCGAGCGTGGACACGCCGTGAGCCGCGCCACTACCGTCCCGGTGATCACGCCCGACCCCGCCGCGGCTGGACCGGGCACATCGCAGTGCCGGGTCGCCGTCGACGGGAGTCCTCGTGAGTGCGGGAAGCATCATTCTGTCCGAGTTCCTCGGCACCGCGGTGCTGCTCCTCTTCGGCTGCGGCGTGGTGGCGAACGTCCTCCTCACCCGCACCAACGCCGACGGGGACACGGCGTCGTGGGTGCTGATCACCTTCGGCTGGGGTTTCGGCGTGTTCGCCGGCGCGAGCATCGCCGACGCCTCGGGCGGGGCCATCAACCCGGCGGTGACGCTGGCGAGCGCCATCGCCGGTGGCACGCCGTGGTCCGACGTGCCGTGGTACTTCATCGGCCAGTTCCTCGGCGCGTTCGTCGGGGCGGTCCTGGCCTGGCTGGTCTACAAGCTGCAGTTCGACGCCAGCGAGGACAACGCCGGCACCCTCAACATCTTCTCGACCAACCCGCCCATCAAGAAGCCGGTGTGGAACCTGGTCACCGAGGCGATCGGGACGTTCGCGCTGGTCCTGTTCCTGCTCGTCGCCCCCTACGGCGACAGCCCGGCCATCTACGCCGCGGCCGCCGCGATCGTCATGGGCATCGGCCAGTCGCTGGGTGGTCCGACGGGCTACGCCATCAACCCGGCCCGTGACCTCGGGCCGCGCATCGCCCACGCCGTCCTGCCGATCCGCGGCAAGGGCCGTGCCGACTGGGGCTACTCCTGGGTGCCGGTCGTCGGCCCGGCGGTCGGCGCCGCGCTCGAGGCCGCCGTCGCCGCCATCGCGCCCGTCGCGATGGGCTGACGCCCACACCTCGCCCGCCCGCCACCCGAACCAGGGAGCATCCGCGCATGACCCAGTACGTCGCCGCCATCGACCAGGGCACGACCTCCACCCGGTGCATGATCTTCGACCACTCGGGACAGGTCGTCGCGGTCGACCAGCTCGAGCACCAGCAGATCTTCCCGCGGGCCGGGTGGGTCGAGCACGACGCCGCCGAGATCTGGGTCAACACCCGCCAGGTCTGCGGCGGCGCCCTGGCCCGGGCCGACCTCGACGCGTCCCAGATCGCGGCCGTCGGCATCACCAACCAGCGCGAGACCACGGTCGTCTGGGACCGGGCCACCGGCGAGCCGATCCACCACGCCATCGTCTGGCAGGACACCCGGACCCAGGCGATCTGCGACGAGCTCGGCGCCCTCGGCGGCGGGGCCGAGCGCTACCGCTCGCGGACGGGCCTGCCGCTGGCCACCTACTTCGCGGGGCCGAAGGCGCGCTGGATCCTCGACAACGTCGAGGGCGCCCGCGAGCGGGCGGAGCGCGGCGAGCTGGCCTTCGGGACGATGGACACCTGGGTGCTGTGGAACGCGACCGGCGGCGCCGAGGGCGGGCTGCACTACACCGACCCGACCAACGCCTCGCGCACCCTGCTGATGAACATCGACACCCTCGAGTGGGACCCCCAGCTCTGCGAGGAGATCGGCGTCCCGATGGCGATCCTGCCGGAGATCCGGTCGTCGTCGGAGCAGTACGGCACCATCCGGGCCCGCGGCACCTTCAGCGGCGTCCCCGTGTCCGGCATCCTCGGCGACCAGCAGGCCGCGACGTTCGGCCAGGCCTGCCTGGCGGTCGGCGAGGCCAAGAACACCTACGGCACCGGCAACTTCGTGCTGCTCAACACCGGCACCGAGAAGGTCGAGTCGAAGAACGGCCTGCTCACCACGGTCGGCTACAAGATCGGCGACGCCCCGCAGATCTACTGCCTCGAGGGCTCGATCGCCGTCACCGGCTCGCTGGTGCAGTGGGTGCGCGACAACCTCGGGATCATCTCGTCGGCCCCCGAGATCGAGGAGCTCGCCAAGTCGGTCGACGACAACGGCGGCGTCTACTTCGTCCCCGCGTTCTCCGGCCTGTTCGCCCCGCACTGGCGTTCCGACGCCCGCGGCGCGATCGTCGGCCTGACCCGCTACGTCAACAAGGGCCACCTGGCGCGTGCGGTGCTCGAGGCGACGGCGTTCCAGACGCGCGAGGTCATCGACGCCATGAACGCCGACTCGGGCGTGCCGCTGACCACGCTAAAGGTCGACGGCGGCATGGTCGGCAACGAGGTCCTCATGCAGTTCCAGGCCGACCTGCTCGGCGTGGAGGTCATCCGCCCGGTGGTCGCCGAGACCACCGCCCTCGGCGCCGCCTACGCCGCCGGCCTCGCCGTCGGGTTCTGGGACTCCGAGCAGGACATCCGCGACAACTGGGCCCAGGACAAGGTCTGGACGCCGCAGATGGACCCGAACCTGCGCGACGAGACCTACGCCCAGTGGAAGAAGGCGGTCACGCGCACGTTCGACTGGGCCTGACAGCAGGACCGGAGACGCCGAGCCGGGCCACCGGCTCGGCGTTCCTCGGCACTTCCTTGACCCTTCACCAACCCTGCGTGCAATATATTGCATGTAGGGTTCAGTCGGGCGAGGTCGCCCGCGGAGAAGGGATCACCATGAGCGACACCAGGCAGACCGTCGTCCTCGTCCACGGCGCCTTCGCCGACTCGTCGAGCTGGAACGACGTCATCGAGCCGCTCACCCGCGCGGGCCACACCGTGATCGCCGCCGCCAACCCGCTGCGCGACCTGCAGGGCGACGCCGCCTACGTGCGCAGCGTGCTCGAGAGCATCGACGGCCCGATCGTCGTCGTCGGGCACTCGTACGGCGGCACCGTCATGACGGTCGCCGCGGACGGCAACCCGAACGTCACCGCGCTCGTCTACGTCGCGAGCTTCCTCCCCGAGGTCGGCGAGAGCACGGGCGAGCTCGCGGACAAGTTCCCGGGCAACCGCCTCGGCACGGCGCTGAAGGCCGTCCCGTTCCCCCTCCCGGACGGCGGCACCGCGACGGACCTCTACGTCGAGCAGGACAGGTTCAACGAGATCTTCATCGGAGACGTCGCCCCCGATGTGGCGGCACGCCTGGCCGTGATCCAGCGCCCGATCGCGCAGCAGGCCCTGGAAGACCGGGCCACCGCGTCGGCGTGGCGGTCCATCGCGTCGTGGAGCCTGCTGGCCAAGCAGGACCTCGCCGTCCCCGCCGAGGCCGTGCGCTTCATGTCCGAGCGCGCGGGGGCCCACCTCGTCGAGGTCGACGGGTCCCACGGCGTGACCGTCTCGCAGCCCGGCGCGGTCGCCGACGTCGTCCTGGAGGCGGCGGCCGCGACGGCGCGCTGAGCTCCGTTCGGGGCGTCAGTCCAGGTCGTCGTGCTGCATGAGGCGGCGGCCGGCCTCGGTCACCGAGCCCGAGAGCGACGGGTAGATCGAGAACGTGTGGGCGAGGTCGTCCACCGTGAGGTTGTTCTGCACGGCCATGGCGAGCGGCAGGATCAGCTCGCTGGCCACGGGGGCCACGACGACCCCGCCGATGACCACCCCGGTGGCCGGCCGGCAGAAGATCTTCACGAAGCCCTCGCGGAGCCCGGACATCTTCGCCCGCGGATTGGTCCCCAGCGGGAGGATCACCTCGCGGGCGGAGAACTCCCCGGACTCGACCTGCGCGTGCCCGATGCCCACGGTGGCGACCTCGGGACGGGTGAACACCGCCGAGGCGACGGTCTTGAGCCGCAGCGGGGCGACCCCCTCGCCCAGGGCGTGCCACATCGCGATGCGCCCCTGCATGGCCGCGACCGAGGCCAGCGGGAGCAGCCCGGTGCAGTCGCCGGCGGCGTAGACGCCGGGGACGTCGGTGCGCGAGACCCGGTCGACGGTGATGTGGCCGGTGTCGCGCAGCGTCAGCCCGATGTTCTCGGCGCCGAGGTCGGCGGTGTTGGGCACCGAGCCGACGGTCATCAGCGCGTGCGAGCCCTCGACCTCGCGACCGTCGGAGAGCGTGACGCGCACGCCGTCGGCGGTGGCCACGACCTTGTCCGCGCGCGACCGGGGCTCGATCGTCACCCCGCGCTCGGTGAAGACCTCCTCCAGCGTCGCGGCGGCGTCGGGGTCCTCGCCGGGCAGGACGCGGTCGCGGCTGGAGATCAGCGTCACGGGCACGCCGAGCTCGGCGTAGGCGGAGACGAACTCGGCTCCCGTGACGCCGGAGCCCACGACGATCAGGTGCTCGGGCAGCGCGTCGAGGTCGTAGATCTGGCGCCAGGTCAGGATCCGCCTGCCGTCGGGCTGCGCGTCGGGCAGCACCCGCGGCGACGCGCCGGTGGCGATGAGGACGACGTCGGCGGTGATCGTCTCGGTGGAGCCGTCGGGGTACGCGATGCGGAGGTCGTGGGTGGCGCTGGTGGGGTCACTCTCCTCGAACCACCCGCGGCCCGCGACGATGCGGACGCCCTCGGTCTCCAGCTTCTCGCGCACGTCCGCGGACTGCGCGAGCGCCAGCCCGCGCACGCGGCCGTTGACCCGGGGCAGGTCGACGCGGGGGTCGTCGACGTCGACGCCCATCTCCGCGGTGCGGCGGAACCCGGCGCGCACGCCGGCCGACGCGATGAAGGTCTTGGACGGCACGCAGTCGTAGGCCACGCACGTGCCGCCGAGGCTGTCCTGCTCGACGACGGTCACGTCCGCCTCGTGCTGTGCGGCGACCAGCGCCGCCTCGTACCCCGCCGGTCCCCCGCCGAGGATGACGATGCGGGTCATGGTGGTTCCCTCCTGGTTCGTCACCCTCCATGGTCCACGACGCGCGTGACGCACGCGCACCGATCGTGTTCCCGGTCCCCGGGGGCCGGGTCCGGTCCCACCCCTACCCGTCCTGGCTACCCTGTCCGCCGTGCCGCTCTACGCCGCGTACGGATCCAACATGGACCCCGAGCAGATGATGCAACGGGCGCCCCACTCCCCCATGGCGGGGACGGGGTGGCTCGAGGGGTGGCGACTGACCTTCGGCGGCGAGGACTACGGCCTCGAGGGCGCGCTGTCCACCGTCGTCGAGGACCCCGACTCGCGGGTCTTCGTCGTGCTCTACGACGTCAGCCCCCTCGACGTCGACCAGCTCGACCGCTGGGAGGGCGGCGAGCTCGGGATGCACAAGAAGCTGCGCCTGCGCATCCAGACCATGGACGGCCCACAGCTGGCGTGGGTCTACGTGCTCGACGCCTACGAGGGCGGCCTGCCCTCCGCGCGCTACATCGGCGTGCTCTCCGACGCGGCCGAGGCCGCCGGCGCGCCCGACGACTACGTCCGCGCGCTGCGCGAGCGCCCCTGCCGCTCCGTGGGACCGGGACCGGGGCCGAGCTCGGACCTCTGAGGGGACACTCCGGTTTCCGGAGCATCCCCGTGACCCGGGCCGACCGGGCTCAGCCGCTGTAGCCCGCGCGGCGCAGGGCGTCGGCCATGGCGTCGTTGGTCGGCGCCGGACGACGGTCGCGCGTCGGGCGCTGGTCGCGGCCGCCCTGACCGCCACCGCGCTGGTCGCGGCCGCCCTGACCGCCTCCGCGCTGATCACGCCCGCCCTGACCGCCTCCACGCGGGCCCTGACCGCGCTGACCCTGCCCGCCCGGACCGCCGGGGCCACCGGGTCCCCCGGGACCACGGCCGCCCGGACG
>CADCTH010000581.1 GCA_902805495.1 uncultured Actinomycetospora sp. | reverse complement strand
GGCGTCCCGGCGGGCAGCGACCGGCCGCAGCCGCCCGACCGCCCGCCGCCCGGGCGCCCACCGTTCGGCGCCGTCGGTCGGCGCACCCGGTGGGCCGTCGGCTACAGTGCGCTCGCTCACCTACCGCTGAGTACGGCGAGGTGAATCCCGGATGGAGGCCGTCGGGGGCCGTGCCGTCCGGCCCGGGGGCGCTCCGCGAGGGCCGTCCCCCGGTTCGGGCGCAGGGCTGTGCCGCGCAGCGCAGAGAGGACCCGACGAGACCGTGGCGTCCCCCCGTCCCGCGGTTGACCACGCTCCGCTCGCCACCGAGCGGGGTGGCCGTCCCGCGCGCCGTGCCACCGTCCGTGCCCGGGGCCTGCTGGCCGTCCTCGTCACGGTGCTCCTCGGCACCGGCGCAGGAGTCGGCGCCGGGCCCGCCGCGGCCGACCCCATCGTCCCGCCCGGAGCCTCCGACGCCGTCACGGCCCTCGCCCAGGCCAACGCCCGCGCGGCCGACGCCACGGAGGCGTCGCTGGACGCGCAGGAGCAGCTCACGGTCCGGCGGGAGGAGGCCGACCGCACGCGGCGCGAGGCCGAGGCCGCCCGGGCCGTCGCCGACGGGGCCCGCGCCGAGCGCGACCGGGCGCTCGTCGACGTCGACCAGGTGTCGCGGGCGGCGTACCAGGGCGGTCAGCTCGACTCGCTGGGTGCGCTGCTGGGCAGCGAGTCCCCGCAGGCCTACCTGGACCGCACCGCGCTGCTCGACAGCATCTCCGAGGACAACCGCGCGATCGTCCAGCGCTTCCTCGACGCCGCGGCCGTCGCCGAGGGCGCCGAACGCGACGCCGCCGCCCGCGCGCTGGACGCCGAACGCTCGAGCGCGGACGCGCAGCGCACCGCCGACGACGCCGCCCGCCGGAAGGCCGACGCCGACCGGGTGGTCGCCGCGGCCGAGCAGGCGCTCGCCCAGGCGTCGCCCGACACGCTGGCCGCGCTGCGCAGCGGCGGCACGACGGCCTACCCCACCGACATCCCCGGCGTCGGCATCGCGATGGACGCGCTGCGGGTGGCGCTCACCCAGCAGGGCAAGCCCTACGTCTGGGGTGCCACCGGCCCGAGCACCTACGACTGCTCCGGGCTCGTGCAGTGGGCCTACCGCCAGGTCGGCGTCGGGCTGCCGCGGGTCTCGCGCCAGCAGGCGCTGGTCGGCGACCCGGTGTCCCCACAGGACGCCCAGCCCGGCGACCTGGTGTTCTTCAACAGCCCGGTCTCCCACGTCGGCATCTACGTCGGGGGCGGGAAGTTCCTCGAGGCCCCGCAGTCCGGCGACGTGGTCAAGGTGTCCGACGTGCGCAGCAACGTCACCGGGGTCCGGCGCATCATCCTGTAGCCGGTCCGCGCCCTCCGGCTCGTTGACAGCGTCGTCGCGGACGCCGATGCTCCGACGCGGCCGACCGTCGCCGGCGGTGGCCGGTCGAGGAGGCCCGTGAGCACCGCCCACACCATCTCCGTCCCCCACCTCGGCACGTCGAGCATCGGGTACGCGCTCGGCGGTCGCCTCGAGGCGTCGCGACCGACCCTCGTCATGATCAATTCGTTCAGCACGTCGGTGGAGCTCTACCGGCCGCAGTTCGACGACGAGGAGCTGAACGAGACCGCCAACCTGCTGGCGATCGAGCCCTACGGCCACGGCTGCACGCGCGCCGGGTACGAGGACTTCACCTACTGGGACAGCGCGGTCGCCGCGCTGCAGGTCCTCGAGGCCCTCGACATCTCCCAGGCGTTCGTGCTCGGCACGTCCCAGGGCGGCTGGATCGCCGTCCGCATGGCGATGCTCGCGCCCGCGGTCGTCCGGGGCGTCATCCCCCTGGGCACCTCGATGGACGCCGAGAGCCCGCGCAGCCGCGAGCTCGGCTGCTGGGACGGCGTCGCCTTCTGCACGCCGGCCATCGACGCCCTCGCCGCGCCCGTCGACGACGACTGGGTGGTCGACACCGACTTCGTCGACGCCGTGCTCGAGGCCGGGTTCGACGCCGACGTCGACGCCGACACGCGGGCGTTCTGGCACTCGGCGCACCAGCAGAACTACACCGGCGACGACGGGCGGCGCCGGCTGCGGACGAGCTCGGTCAACCTGCGCGACCGCGACGGCCTGCACGGGCGTCTCGACGGCGTGCGCTGCCCCGTCCGGTGGCTGCAGGGCACGGCGGACCAGGTCTACTCGGTGGCGAACGCCGAGGACGAGATCGGCCGCTTCGTCAACGCCCACGCCGCCGAGCTCCAGGTGGTCGAGGGCGGGCAACACTTCCTGAGCGCCTCGCACCCCGCCGAGGTCAACGCCGCCGCGACGGAGTTCCTGCGCCGCTGGTCGTGACGGCCGGTGGCGGGCGCGCCCCCCACCGCGTGCGAGGCTCCCGCCCGTGCCGCGCACGCTGCTGGTCACCAACGACTTCCCGCCCCGGCCCGGCGGCATCCAGTCCTACCTGCACGCGCTGACCACGCACCTGCCCGCCGACGAGCTGGTCGTGCTCGCGTCCACGTGGGCCCGCTCGGACGAGGCCGTGGCGGCGTGCCGCGCCTTCGACGCCGCGCAGCCCTTCGAGGTCCACCGCCTGCCGACCACGATGATGCTGCCGACCCCGGGCGCGATCCGGCGGGCCGCGGAGCTCGTGCCCGCCCACGACGTCCGCACGGTGTGGTTCGGGGCGGCGGCCCCGCTGGGGCTCATGGCGCCGGCGCTGCGCCGGGCGGGCGCCCACCGGGTGCTCGCCAGCACCCACGGGCACGAGGTCGGCTGGTCGATGCTGCCCGGCAGCCGCCAGGCCCTGCGGCGCATCGGGCGCGACTGCGACGTCGTCACCACGGTCAGCCGCTACACGCGGGGCCGGATAGCGCCGGCCCTCGGCCCCGACGCCGCGCTCGAGCCCCTGCCCTCGGGCATCGACACCGCGCGGTTCCGCCCCGACCCCGGCGCCCGCGAGGCGATCCGGCGCCGCCACGGGCTGGGGGAGCGGCCGCTGGTCGTCTGCGTGTCGCGGCTGGTGCGCCGCAAGGGCCAGGACGTCCTCGTCGCCGCGCTGCCGCGGTTACGGGCGGCGGTGCCCGGGGCGGCGCTCGTGATCGCCGGCGACGGTCCGGACCGCGACCGCCTCCGCCGCCTCGCCCGCACCCACGGCGTCGCCGACCACGTGGTGTTCACCGGACCCATGGCCCCCGACGAGGTGCCGGCTCACCACGCCGCCGCGGACGTCTCGGCGCTGCCATGCCGCACGCTCGGCGGGGGCCTCGACGTCGAGGGCCTCGGGATCGTCCTGCTCGAGGCCCAGGCCGCCGGGGTGCCCGTCGTCGCCGGCCGGTCGGGCGGCGCGCCGGAGACCGTCCGGCCGGGGGAGACCGGGCGTCTCGTCGACGGCCGCGACCCCGCCGACGTCGCCGAGACCCTC
>CADCTH010000580.1 GCA_902805495.1 uncultured Actinomycetospora sp. | reverse complement strand
GGGCAGGGCGGCGCCGATCTCCGCCATGAAGCTCAGCGCGCTCGCAGGGCTCCAGACCCCGATCACGCGAGCAGGGTGGTCGTGCGGGTTGGCGAAGGTGTGCCGAACACCGCGGGCGGCGAGGATCAGGGTGCAGACGGGAGCCGGTTCGGGGTCGGATCGGCCCTTCGTCATGGTGAGCGCGCCGTCGAGGACGTAGATCGCCTCGTCGAACCCGTGGTGGATGTGCGGGGGCGGCCCGGCGAAGTGCGGGGGCACGGTCAGCTCACAGAACGCGAGGCCTCCGCTCTCCCCGAGCACCCGGATGACGTCGCCGGCGTAGGGGATCAGGCGTGTCGCGTCGCCCTCGCTCGCCTCCACGAGGATCAGCCTTCTCAGGCTGTCAAGGAGCGTCGGGCCTGGTCTGACCTGGAGCCGGCGCGGGGAATCGAACCCCGGACCTTTCGCTTACAAGGCGAGCGCTCTGCCGATTGAGCTACGCCGGCACGGCGCCCATGGTACGAGGGTCGCGCGCCTCGCCGCCCCGCCGGGCGGCTCGACGGCGTCGTTAGGGTCGGACCGCGAGGTGACGGTCGAGCCCGGGCCCATCTCCCGGGTGGGACGTGGCGCACGGTCCTGTCCCGACAACCGCGGTCGGCTCCCACACGTCTGGGCAGGTGCTGGATGAAGTTCCCCCGGGTGCCCCGCGCGCGACGCGAGCAGCCCGGTGCGCAAGGAGAGGAAGGTCCGCCCGTGGGGGTGGCCCAGCGAGCCCGTGGCTCGCTCCGTCGACAGTTCCCCGTCACACCCGACCTGCGGCGCGCGATCGACGCGCCGACCATGCGCGACACGCTCCTGCCGGCGGTGCCCGGGCCGGAGGTCGCGGACGACAGCACGGTGCTGCGCGTGCTCGACCTCGCGCTGCGCATCGGCGAGGTCCAGCTGGCCACCGGTGCGGGCGCGGCCGTCGCGCACGACACGATGCTCGCGATCGCGAGCGCCTACGGCCTGCCCGTCTGCGACGTCGACATCGCGTTCTCGACGATCACGATGTGCTGCCACCGCGGCAACGAGGCCGGCCCGGTCACGACGATGCGCAACGTCCGGTACCGCACCCAGGACTACACGCGGCTGACCGAGGTCGACGACATCATCAACGCCATCGTCGACCGGGAGGAGCCGCTGGCGCTCGAGGAGGCCTTCACGCGCCTCGGCGCGGCCGCCGACGGCCCGCACCCGTACCCCCGCTTCGTCGCGGGGCTCGCCCGGTCGCTGTTCGCCGGCGCGGTGGCGTTCCTGATCGGCGGCGGCCCGCTGGTCGCGGTGCTGGCGACGCTGGCCACCGGCGTCGTCTGGGGCGCGGCCCGGTGGCTCCGCAAGCGGCGGGTGCCGATGTTCTTCCAGCAGATGGTCGCCTCGGCCGTCGTCACCCTCAGCGCGACGTCGCTCGCCTGGTCCGGGGTGCTCGAGGACTCCCCCGCCTTCGTCATCGCCGCCGGCCTGGTCGTGCTGCTGTCCGGGCTCTCGCTGGTCGGCCTCGTGCAGGACGCGATCTCGGGCTTCCCGCTGACCGCGGCCGGGCGGGCCGTGGAGGTCGTGCTCGCGTCGGTGGGCCTGCTGGTCGGCGTCGTCGTCAGCATCAAGCTCGTCAACGGCGTGCTGGGCACCGACGCGATGGCCTTCGCGGCCGTCGTCCCGCCCAGCCCGACACCGACCCTGCACCCGCTGTCGATGACCGCGGCGGCCGCGGCGGGGCTGCTGTTCGCCCTGTCGGCCTACGCGCCGCTGCGGTCGCTGCCGTTCGCGGCGGTCGCCGGCGCCACCGCCTGGGCCGTGTACGCCCTGTTCACCCTGGCCGGCGCCGGGGCCGGCGTGGCCGCCGCGCTGGCGGCCGCGGCACTCGGGCTCGTCGCGATGGTGATGCCCCGCTCACTGGGTACACCCCCGTTGGTGCTGGTGATCGCCGGGATCACGCCACTGCTCCCCGGCCTGACGATGTACCGCGGGTTCTCGCAGCTCGCGTACAACAGCGTCGGTTCGAGTGCGGTGACGATCCTCCTCGCCCTGGCCTTCGGTCTCGCTCTCGCGGCCGGGGTGTCCTTCGGCGAGCAGATCGGCTGGCCCCTGCAGCGGCTGGTCCGCCGCTGCATCCCCGGACGCACCGCGGAGGACAGAGCACGTGAGTCGAACCGAGGACGCCCCCGGGTCTTCTGAGCTGGTCGTCGTCGCCAACCGCTTGCCCCTCGACCTCGACGAGGAGGGCGGCTGGAGCCGCAGCCCGGGCGGGCTCGTCACCGCCCTGGAGCCGACGCTGCGCGCCCGCGGGGGCACGTGGGTCGGGTGGCCGGGCGTCGCCGACGCGGAGCCCGCGCCGTTCGACGACGACGGCATGGGCATCCGGCCCGTGCCGATCACCGCCGACGAGCTCGCCGCCTACTACGAGGGCTTCAGCAACGCGACGCTGTGGCCGCTCTACCACGACGTGGTGGCGACGCCCCGCTTCGAGCGCTCGTGGTGGGAGGCCTATGCGCGGGTGAACGAGCGGTTCGCCGACGCCACGGCGGAGGCGGCCGCGGAGGGCGCGACGGTCTGGGTGCAGGACTACCAGCTCCAGCTCGTGCCCCGGCTGCTGCGCGACCGCCGCCCGGACCTGCGCATCGGCTTCTTCCTGCACATCCCGTTCCCGCCCGTCGAGCTCTTCGCCCAGCTGCCGTGGCGGCGCACCGCCGTCGAGGGCCTGCTCGGCGCCGACGTCGTCGGGTTCCAGACGGTCGGCAGCGCCGAGAACTTCCGCCGCGCCGCCGCCCGCCTCACCGAGGCGGGCGCGGACGACGCCGCCATCACCGTCGACGGTGGCGCGGGGCACGTGACCGCCCCCGACGGGCGGACGATCACCGTCGGCGCGCACCCGATCTCGGTCGACGCGGGCGACCTCGACGCGATGGCCCGCGAGGACGCGACCACCCAGCGGGCCAAGGCCCTGCGCCACGAGCTGGGCGACCCGCGCACGGTCCTGCTCGGCGTCGACCGCCTCGACTACACCAAGGGCATCGACGTGCGCCTCCGGGCGTTCGCCGACGTCCTCGCCGACGGCCGCCTCGACGCGGGCGAGACCGTGCTGATCCAGGTGGCGACGCCGAGCCGCGAGCGCGTCGAGCACTACGCCGAGATGCGCGACGACATCGAGCTGACCGTCGGGCGGATCAACGGCGAGCACGCCTCGATCGGCAATCCGGTGATCCACTACGTGCACCAGCCGGTCCCCCGCGACGACCTGGTGTCGTTCTACCGGGCCGCCGACGTCATGCTCGTGACGCCCTACCGCGACGGCATGAACCTCGTGGCCAAGGAGTACGTCGCGTCGCGCACCGACGGCGACGGCGCCCTGGTGCTCAGCGAGTTCACCGGCGCGGCCGACGAGCTCGCCCCGGGCGCGTACCTCGTCAACCCGCACGACCTCGGCGCGGTCGGCGACGCGATCGTCGAGGCCGCGTCGCAGGACCCCGACGAGGCGCGGCGGCGGATGGGCCTGCTGCGCGAGCAGGTGCTGGAGCACGACGTCGAGCGCTGGGCGGCCGGCTTCCTCGAGGTGCTGGGCGTCGGGGACTAGCGGGACGCGGGGCCCGAGGTCGCGCGGGCGAGGAGCTCGGTGGGCAGCAGGAGGGTGCGCGAGCGCTGGCGGTCGCCGCGGTCGAGCAGCAGCTCGCCCGCCGCGCGCCCCTTGTCCAGGGTGGGCTGGCGGATCGTGGTCAGCTCGGCGCGCTCGGCGGCCGGGACGCCGTCGAACCCGGTCACGGTCATCTCCTCGGGCACCGCGCGCCCGGTCTGCCGGGCGTGGCGCAGCGCGCCGAGGGCGAGGATGTCCGAGGTGCACACCAGCGCGGTGACGTCGCCGTGGCGCGCGAGCAGCTGCTCGGCGGCGGTGGCGCCCGCCGACTCGCTGTGGTCGTAGCGCTCGACCACCGGCACCGTCGACCAGTCCACGCCGGCCTCGGCGAACCCCTCGCGCAGCCCCGTGAGACGGCGTCGCTGCACCTCGTAGCGGGCGCGCTCCTGGCGCTCGAGGCTGGCGAAGCCGTCGTTGCGCTCGGTGGACAGGCGCATGCACAGCACGCCGACGCGGCGGTGCCCGAGGCCCGCGAGGTGGCGGGCCATGTCGACCATCGCGGCGTGGTCGTCGATGCCGACGCGGTCGACGTCGGGCACCGCGATGGGCTGGTCGCACACGACGACGGGCACCGGGCGCTCGAGCACCGCGTGGAAGTTGTCGTCGTCGTCGGGCATCGAGTACACGACGAAGCCGTCGACGCCGGCGCGGGCGACCGCCCCCGGGTCGTCGGCCTCCGGGTTCACGGGGACGAGCAGCAGGCCGGAGCCGTTGTCCTCGCACGCGAGCGCGAGGCCCTCGAGGAACTGGACGGCCACGGGGTCGCGGAAGGCGTAGGACAGCGCCTCGGTGAGCAGCAGACCGACCGCGCCGGCCTTGCGCGTGCGCAGCGAGCGCGCCACCGGGTCGGGCCCGGGGTAGCCCAGACGGCGCGCCGTGTCCAGCACGCGGCGGCGCAGCGCCGGCGACAGCTGGTCGGGGCGGTTGTAGGCGTTGGACACCGTGGTCCGCGACACGCCCAGCTCCGCCGCCAGCGAGGCCAGCGTGGCGGTACGCCGCGACCGGCGCCCCTCGAGTGCCTCACCCACTGCCCGAACGTATCGACTGTCTCGATCTAGGGCCACTCCACGCGACCGGTGGGGGCCCTGGTGCGCCGGGTTGTGACCTGGTCGGGGGACCCCGACGCTCCCTCCAGCAACTGATAACCGTTATCGTTACGGCCGCCGGAGCCCCCGTCCCGAGGAGCCACACCGTGACCGTCCGCGCCCGACCGACCGCCGTGCTCACCGTGCTCCTGGGCGCGCTGCTCCTCGTCGCCGCGTGCGGTGGGGGTGCGCCGGCGCCGGCCCCCGCTCCCGCGCAGGCCCCGCCGTCGGGGACCGCGGCGCCGGGGCGGACCCTGACGGTCGTGGCCACGACGAACGTGTGGGGGGCGGTGGCGAGCGCGGTCGCGGGTCCGGGGGTCGAGGTGCGCTCGATCATCCAGGACCCGGCCGCCGATCCGCACTCCTACGAGAGCACGCCCGCGGACGCCGCGGCGATCACCGGCGCCGACCTCGTGGTGGTCAACGGCGGCGGCTACGACGAGTGGGTCGAGCAGATCCTCGAGGGCGACCCGGCCCTGCGCGAGCGCGCGGTCGAGGCCTTCGCCCTGCGCGGGGACCAGGCGCAGGAGAACGAGCACGTGTGGTTCGACCCGACCGCGGTCAAGGGCGTCGTGACCCAGGTGGCCGACCGCCTCGCCGCCGTCGAGCCGGCCCAGGCCGGCGCGCTGCGCGAGCGCGCGACGGCGTTCTCGGGGCGCGTCGACGCCGAGGCCGCCCGCCTCGCCTCGATCGGGCCCGCCCGTCCGGGCTCGCGCGTGGTGGCCACCGAGCCGATCGCGCAGTACCTGCTGACCACCGCGGGCGTCGCCGACGCGACCCCGCCGGCGTTCAGCGAGGCCATCGAGACCGAGACCGACCCGCCCGCGGCCACCCTCGCCGAGACGAACCAGCTGGTCGCGAGCCGCGGCGTCAACGCCCTGGTGTTCAACCCGCAGACCGAGACCCCGATCACCACGACCCTGCGCGACGCCGCGGGCGCAGCCGGCGTGCCGGTGGTGAACGTGACCGAGACGCTGCCCGCCGGCCAGGACTACCTGCAGTGGTACGGCGGCACCGGCACCGAGCTCGCCCGCGCGCTGGGCGCACCCGGCTCGTGACCCCGTCGATCCGTCTGTCGGGCGCCGAGGTCCGGCGCGGGGGCCGCACCCTGTGGTCGGGCCTCGACCTCGACGTCGCCCCCGGCGAGTTCGTCACCGTGCTCGGGCCCAACGGGTCGGGCAAGACCACGCTGCTGATGGTGCTGCTCGGCCTGCTCGGGCTCTCGGCGGGGACGTGCGAGGTCGGCGGGCGCCCGCCGCGGCGGGGCAGCCCGACGGTCGGCTACGTCCCGCAGCAGAAGAACCTCGACCCGCTGACGCCGCTGCGCGGGCGCGACCTCGTCGGGCTGGGTCTCGACGGGCACCGCTTCGGCCCCGCCTTCCGACATCGCGCGGAGCGGGCCCGGCGGGTGCGGGAGGCGTTGCTGCAGGTCGACGCCCTGGACTGGGCGGACGCCCCCGTGGGCGCGCTGTCGGGCGGCGAGCAGCAGCGCCTGCGCATCGCCCAGGCCCTCGTCGGCGACCCCGGCCTGCTGCTGGCCGACGAGCCGCTGCTCTCCCTCGACCTCGCCCGCCAGCGCACCGTCGTCGAGCTGATCGAGCGCCGCCGCCGCGAGCACGGCACCGCGGTGGTGTTCGTGACCCACGAGCTGAACCCGGTGCTGCCCGTCACCGACCGCGTGCTCTACCTCGTCGACGGGCAGTTCCGCATCGGCACGCCGGACGAGGTGATGACCTCGGAGACGCTCTCGGAGCTCTACCGCACCGACGTCGAGGTCGTCCGGGTGCGCGACCGCATCCTCGTCGTCGGGGCGGAGGACCGTCTCGTCCCCACCGGGGGCCACCCGTGACCTCGACCCTGGACCTCCTCTCCCTCGACTTCGTGCGCAACGCGCTGATCGCCGGCGTCGTGCTCGCCGTGCTCTCCGGGCTGCTCGGCCCGCTGGTCGTGGGGCGGGGCATGGCGTTCTCGGTGCACGGCACCGCCGAGCTGGCGTTCGCGGGCGGGGCCGGGGCGCTGCTGGTGTTCGGCACGGACGCGGTCGGCTGGGGTGCGCTCGTGGGGGCGGTGCTCGTGGCGCTGGTGTTCGGCGCCCTCGGGCAGGCGCAGCGCGAGCGTGACGCGGTGATCGGCGTGCTGCTCTCGTTCGGGCTCGGGCTGGGCGTGCTGTTCCAGTCGCTCTACACCGGGCGCTCGGCGAACAAGTTCGGCCTGCTCGTGGGCCAGATCGTCGGCGTCGACGTCGGGGACGTCCTCGCGCTGACCGTCGTCGGGGTGGTCGTGCTCGTCGTGCTCACGGTGGTCCACCGGCCGCTGCTGTTCGCGAGCCTCGACCCCGACATGGCCGCCGCCCGCGGGGTCCCGGTGCGGGCCCTGTCCATCGTGTTCGCGGTGCTGCTGGGCGTGACGGTCGCGCTCGGTGTCCAGATCGTCGGGGCCCTGCTGGTGCTCTGTCTGCTCATCACGCCGGCCGCGGCGGCCGCCCGGCTGACGGCGTCGCCCACCGTGGCCACCGTGCTGGCCGTGGTGTTCGCCGAGGTCGCCGTGCTCGGCGGCATCCTGATCTCGCTCGTCGCCGGGCTGCCGATCAGCCCGTTCGTCGCCTCGATCGCGTTCGCGATCTACCTCGTGTGCCGGGTCGTCGGTGCGGTGCGCGCCCGGTGGGGCCGGGTCGCGGTCGCCACGGGGTGACCTGCTGCGACGCGTGATCGTCGTCGCCGGTCCACCCCGGGCGACTGCGCCGAACGGACCCTGCCCCGCTACAGTCCGTGCATGACCGGTGCGTCCCGAGGTGCGGCGCCCGAGGACCGGGGGCTGCGACTCGTCACGCGGCTCGCGCTCGGCCTCGTCGTCGTCACGCCGAACATCGTCGGCGCGGGCGTCGTGCTCGTCGTCGCCGCGTGGGTGCTGCCGCTCGGCGAGCTCACCGAGGACGACCCCGGCGCGCTGGTGCGCAACCTGATCGCGTTCGGCGCCTACCTGCTCGGCGCGGTGCTGGTCGGCGTGGTCTGGGGGCACTTCCGGATGCGGGTGCCGCGCGCCCCCGGACCGGCTGCGGACGCGACGACCGTGCGCCGGCACCGCAAGCGCGTGCGGCGCGTGGTGCTGCGCGGCCCGCTGCGTCTCGCGACCGTGCAGACGGTGCTGTGGGTCGCGGCGCTCGTGCTGTTCGTGCTGATCAACGTGTTCACCAGCCCGCGGCTGGGGCTGTCGGTCGGGGTGACGGTGGCCCTCGGCGGGCTCGCGACCGTCGCCGTGACCTACCGCCTCGTCGAGCGGGTGCTGCGCCGCGAGGTCGCGCGGGTGCTCAACGACCAGCCGCCCGAGGACCGCGTCCTGCCCGGCGTCGCGCTGCGCGCGGTGGGCTCGTGGGTGCTGGGCACCGCGGTGCCGCTGGCCGGGGTGGTGCTCGCGGCGGCCGCGGCGCGGGTGTTCGGCGGCTACACGGTCGAGCGGCTCGCGCTCGTCGTGGTCGTGCTCGGCGGGGTCGCGCTCGTCGTCGGGTTCCTCGTCACCGTGCTGACGGCGATGTCCACGGCGGCCCCCGTCCTCGCGGTGCGCCGCGCGCAGCGGCGCGTCGAGGACGGCGACTACGACGCCGAGGTCCCGGTGTTCGACACCACGGAGCTGGGCCTGCTGCAGGCCGGCTTCAACACGATGGTCGGCGGGCTGCGCGAGCGCGAGCGCGTCCGCGACCTGTTCGGGCGCCACGTCGGCGAGGACGTCGCGCGCACGGCACTGGAGAACGACGTCGAGCTCGGCGGCGAGGTCCGCGAGGTCGCGGTGCTGTTCGTCGACCTCGTCGGCTCGACCGAGCTCGCCGCGAGCCGCCCGCCGACCGAGGTCGTCGAGATGCTCAACGCGTTCTTCGCGGTGGTGATCGACGTGGTCGAGCAGCACGACGGCTGGATCAACAAGTTCGAGGGCGACGCGGCGCTGGCGGTGTTCGGCGCGCCGACCGCGCTGGAGGACGCCGCCGGCTGCGCCCTGCGCGCGGGCCGCGAGCTGGGCCGGCGCATCGCCGACGAGCTCGAGGGGGTGAGCGCCGGCGTCGGGGTGTCGGCGGGCGAGGCCGTGGCCGGCAACATCGGCGACACCCGGCGCTACGAGTACACGGTGATCGGCGACCCGGTGAACGAGGCGGCGAGGCTGACCGAGGTCGCCAAGGAGATCGAGGGCTGCGTCGTGGCCAGTGGCGCGGCGCTGGAGCGCGCGGGGGACGAGGCGACGAGCTGGCGGGTCGTGGGCTCGCGCGCCCTGCGCGGCCGGGACGAGGACACCGAGATCGCCGTGCCGCGCGAGCACGCCGACGCGTGCACGGTGGGGCCGGGGTCGGACCGAGAAGACGGGGCGCTCGAGCCCGAGCGAACGGGGACTTCGCGCGCCTAGAAGCAGCGAACCGCCCGTTCGCTGCGAGAAGTCAAGCCCGCCGGCGCCGCGCCTCGTCGGCGAGGGCGACGCCGGCGGCGACGGATGCGTTGAGCGACTCCACGTCGCCGGCCATCGGGATCGACACCGACCCCGTGCACGTCTCGCGCACGAGGCGCGAGAGCCCCTTGCCCTCGGAACCCACGACCAGCACGAGCGGCCCGCGGGCGGCGTCCGGGCCCGCGACGTCGTCGAGGTGGTCGATGTCGGCCGGCGCCTCGCCGTCGAGGCCCACCGCGACGAGGCCCTCGTCGAGCCACGCGCCGATCGTGCGGCTGAGGTTGGTCGCGCGCCCGACGGGGATGCGCGCCGCGGCGCCCGCCGAGGTCCGCCACGCCACCGGCGTCACGCCCACCGAGCGGCGCAGCGGCAGCAGCACGCCGTGCGCGCCGAACGCCGCCGCGGAGCGCAGGACGGCGCCGAGGTTGCGAGGGTCCTGCACGCCGTCCAGCGCCACGAGCAGCGGCGCGACGCGCGCGAGGTCGGCGCGCTGGCGGGCCTCCTCGAGCAGGTCGTCGGGGTGCAGGTACTCGAACGCCGGCACCGAGAGCGCGAGGCCCTGGTGCACGGCGCCGTCGGCCATCCGGTCGATGTCGACGCGCGGCACCTCGAGCACCGAGATCCCGCGCTCGGAGGCGCTGCGGATCGACTCGCGCACCCGGTCGTCGACGTCGATGCCCTGCGCGACGTGCAGCGCGGTGGCGGGGATGTGGGCGCGCAGGCTCTCGACCACCGGGTTGCGCCCGAGCACGGTCTGCGGGCCGTCGGGGTCCTCGCGGCGCGACGAGGGGCGGCGCCCCCGGTCCTCGCCCGCGGGACGCCGTGGGGCCGAGGCCGACGCGCGCGCCGGCGAGGACGACGAGGAGGCGCCGTCGCTGCGGTAGGCCTTGTGGTTGGGGCGCTTGTCGGCGGGCGGGGTCGGGCCCTTGCCCTCGAGACTGCGCTTGCCCTTGCCGCCCGAGCCCTTGGTCGGGCCCTTCTTCGTGCCCGGCTTGCGCCGGGCGCCGGGGCGGCGGGAGTTGCCGGCCATGGGTCTACACACCGTCCTTGAGTGACCAGGTGGGCCCGTCCGCGGTGTCCTCGACGGCGATGCCGGCGGCGGTCAGCTCGTCGCGCAGGGCGTCCGCACGGGCGAAGTCGCGCTCGGCGCGGGCGCGCGTGCGCTGCTCGAGCAGGGACTCGACGAGCGACGCCAGCGCCTGGCGCGCGGCGTCGGAGGCCCCGCCGCCGGCCGCGCCCTCGG
>CADCTH010000579.1 GCA_902805495.1 uncultured Actinomycetospora sp. | reverse complement strand
TCGTCATGCTCGTCCTGGCGCTGCTGCTGACGATCATGACGACGATGGCCGGCTCGTCGCGCACGCTCTACCAGGGCTCGCGGGACGGCTGGCTCCCCCGCTTACTGTCGCGCACCAACCGGCACGGAGCGCCGACGCGCGCGATGTGGACCGACCTCGTCTTCAACCTTGCGTTGCTACTGCTCAGCGACATCGTGTTCGTGCTCGCGACGTCCACCGTCTGCTACATGATCTTCAATTTCCTGAACCTCAACGCCGGCTGGATGCACCGGGTCGACAACCCGGACGCGCCCCGGCCCTACCGCGCGCCGACGGTGTTCATCGCGATCGGCACCGTGCTCGCCTTCGTCAACGCGCTGCTCCTCGGCTGGGGCGCGGACGTCTTCGGCGGCGGGGCGTTCCTGACCGGGCTCGTGGCGGCGGCGATCATCGTCCCGGTCTTCTACTACCGTCACCACGTCGTCGACAAGGGCGTCTTCCCGGCATCGTTCAGCGAGGACCTCCCGGCGGAGAACGGCCAGGCCGGATCCGTCCAGCTCCCCCGCCGCGCCGGCATCCGGCCCTATCTCGTGCTGGCCGGCGGCGTCCTCATGGTGATCATCGGCCAGTTCCTCGCCGCGGCAGGGACCTGACGGGGCGGGACGGCGATGGTGGTCGAGAGGTCGTCACCCACCGCGGTCATCGACGGGCGCGCACGGGCGCGGGCGCTGCTGCTCCAGGTAGCGTTCGACGTCACGCGGCTCGCGGGGCTCGGGATCCGCTGTGGGCTGGGCACGGTGCTGGTGGGCTCCGACTACGCGGCCGAGGCCTACGCGCGGCGCCTCGGGCGCGCGGCGGCGGCCGTCGGCATCGAGCACCGCCACCATCACCTGCCGCAGAGCACCACGCGGGAGGAGGTGCTGGAACTCGTCGTCACCCTTGGCGCGGACCCGACGGTCAGCGGGATCCTCGTTCTCCGGCCCCTCCCCCCGCACCTCGACGAGGGAGAGATCTTCACGGCCCTCGATCCGGTCAAGGACATCGAGGCGGTCCATCCCGAGAACGCGGGGCTCCTCGCCCTGGGCACGCCGCGCTTCGTGCCGTCGACCCCGGCATCGGTCTTCCACCTGCTCGACGCGTGGCTCGACGACGTGGGCATCGAGGGCGAGGCGTTCTACGGGGCGTCGACGATCTGCGTCGTCGGGCGGAGCAACAACGTCGGCAAGCCCGTCACCACCCTCGCCGCAGAGCGGGGCGCCGTCGTCGTCTCCTGCGACGAGAACGCCAGCCGGACCGGCCGCCTCGCGCAGTACACCCGTCTCGGCGACGTGCTCGTCGTGGCGGCCGGGGTCCCCGGGCTCGTCGGTGTCGAGCACGTCCAGCCCGGCGCCGTCGTCCTCGACGTCGGCATCAACCCGGTGCGCGATCCCCGGACGGGGCGGATCCGTCTCGTCGGAGACGTGGACCCCGCAGTGGCGGGCGTGGCCCGCGCGACGACACCCGTGCCGGGCGGTGTGGGGCCGGTGACCGACGTGTGGCTCGTCCAGAACACCGTCCTGGCGGCCGAGACCGCGGCGAAGCATCGCTGAACCACAGCAGCCCCGCGACTCTCAGAGGGTGTCCTGCATGTGCCCGTAACCGGTGACCGTCAGGAAGGTGATCGGGAGCTGCACCAGCTCCGACGGTCCGTGCGGACCCTCGCCGTCGAAGATCAGGGAATCGCCGGCGTGCATCTCGTACTGCGCCTCGCCGTGTACGTAGCGCATGACCCCGTCGAGCATGAAGAGGAACTCCGTGCCGGGGTGCTGGAAGAGCGGAAACACCTCGCTCGCCTCGGTGAGCGTGCACAACAACGGCTCGAGCCGCTTGTGCTGTCCCCGGAGCGCTCCGAGCATGCGGTAGACGTGTCCCACGTTGCTCCCGCGTCGCGATATCTCCGCGCCGTGCCCGGCCGGCGTGTAGACCGCCTCGCGGTCGGAGTCGATACCGCGGAACAACGCAGTCACCGGAATCTCCAGTGCTGCCGCCAGCCGGGAGAGCACCGAGAGACTGCACGACGTCTGCGCATTCTCGATCTTCGAGAGCATCGCCTTCGACATACCGACCCGCCGCGCGAGCGACGTCATCGTCAGGCCCTTCGCGATCCGGTACTCCCGGGTGTGCGCCGCGATGACCGCTTCCAGCTCGCCCGGTGCGTGCCCGAGCAACGCGAGAGCGTCGTCGGGCTCGGAGTCCGGGAACGACGGCCCGGAGTTCTCGGTCGCAGAGCTCACGACGCGAGGATAGTCCCGGTCGCTCCGGAGGAAACGCCGTTCACCACCTTGTCGAACAGGGCGTAGGCCTTCGAGCGCGATTCCGCGTGACGCCGCTCTGTCTCGGCCAGCAACGCCGATCGCTCGGTTCCCGCCCTGGTGAGGGCCTGCCCGTACTTGGCGGCCCAGGCCTCGACGTTGGACGGGGTGGCCTCGGGGTGGAACTGCACGCCGAGGTGCGGCCCCTGCCGGTAGGCCTGCACCGCGTCCGGTGTCGAGGCGAGCTGCTCCGCGTCGGGCGGGCACTCGAACGTGTCGAGGTGCCAGACCAGCCAGGGTCCTCGCTCGACGAGGGCCGGCGCCACGGTGGCGACCGGGAGCCAGCCGATCTCGGGGCGATCCAGCGGGCGGACCCGCGCACCGAGGACGGTGGCGAGCAGCTGCGCGCCGAAACAGACCCCGAGCACCGGAGTCCCGACGGCGACCGCCTCCTCGAGGAACGCCCGCTCGTCCCCGAGCCAGGGGATCGCCGGGTCCAGGACCGACTCGTCGGAGCCGAGCGAGACGACCAGGGCGAACCGGTCCGGATGCTGCGGCTGCGCGCCGCGCGCGAGGTCGGCCACCTCGACCGTGAGCCCTAGCTCCCGGGCGCGATCACCGAGGTACCCGGGCCCGCCGTCGTCCTGGTGCTGCAGTAACAGCACCCGCCGATCCTCGTCCATCGGTCCGTCCGTCCCCCGTCGCGCCGCACACTAGGTCCACGCCTGTCCACTGCCAAGAGCCGCTGTCCACGGTAGGTCGACGCGGGTTCGCGCGCAGCCGACGTGAGGAAGGCGACGCCCGCCTCGCTCGGGTCAACGCACAGGTGCAGCGGCGCCCATAAGCCGCACCTTCTCGGATCAGTAGCGCTGCGCATCGACGATGCGGCATCACCCCTCATCGCCCGTGCGACGCTCGTGATCTCGCGAGAGTGGGGTCACCATGCTCGATCACCCGGCGACGACGACGTCGCCCCGTGGACCTGGCCTGCGCGAGCGGTTGGCGGCCGGACCGGTCGTGTGCGGCGAGGGCTACCTGTTCGAACTCGAAAGGCGGGGATACCTGCAGGCCGGGGCTTTCGTTCCGGAGGTCGTCCTCGAGCATCCCGAGGAGGTCACGGCACTCCACCGGCAGTTCGTGCACGCCGGCTCCGACGTGGTCGAGGCGTTCACCTACTACGCGCATCGCGAGAAGCTGCGCGTCATCGGGAAGGACGGGATTCTCGAACCGCTCAATCGGCGAGCACTCGAGGTGGCGCGCGATGTCGCCGACGGCACGGGGACGCTGTTCGCCGGCAACATCTGCAACACGGGGGTCTACGACCCGGCCGATCCCGAGACGCACACGGCCGTGCGGGAGATGTTCACCGAGCAGGTGGGTTGGGCCGCCGAGGCGGGCGTCGACTTCGTCATCGGGGAGACGTTCCGGTACCTCGGGGAGGCGCGCCTCGCCCTCGAGATCATCCGCGAGGCCGGGCTGGCGTCGGTGGTGCTGCTGGTGGCCGGACACGAGCCGATCACGCGTGACGGCGTGACGATGCCGGACGCGTGCTCCGACCTGGCCGCGCGCGGCGCCGACGTGGTCGGGCTCAACTGCGTGCGCGGGCCGGCCACGATGCTGCCGCTGCTCGGGCCGATCGTCGAGGCCGTGGACGTCCCGGTCGCCGCATTGCCGGTGCCCTACCGGACCCACGCGGACCAACCGACGTTCCACGCCCTGCGGGATCCGGGACCGACCGCGCTCTCGGAAGGTCTCCCCTTCCCGACCGCGCTGGACCCGTTCGTCTGCCACCGGTACGAGGTCGCGGACTTCACCCGGCGGGCGCGGGCGGCGGGCGTCCGGTACTTCGGCCTGTGCTGCGGCGCCGCGCCGCACCATCTCCGGGCGATGGCCGAGGCCCTGGGCCGCACGCCGCCGGCGAGCCGGTACTCCCCCGACATGTCCAAGCACGTCTACTTCGGCGCCAACCCGCTCGTGCGGCGGGCGAACCAGGAGTTCCGGAGCTCCCTGTAGGCGTTCCCCCATCCGGAGCGTCTCAGGCGGCGAGGATTCCCGAGTCCTCCCGGCCGGAGAGATTCGCCAAGCGATCGTCGAACACGACGACCCCACGGTTCAGCTTGCCCTCTCGCATGTCGACGAAGGCCGTGTCGAGGTCGTCGAGGGCGTAGGACTTCGAGATCATGCGGTCGAGTGGCAGGCGCTCGGCGACGTACTGGCGCAGGATCGCGGGGATGTCAACGCTGGGGCGGGACGATCCGTAGAGGCTGCCGGTGATGATCTTCTCGTCGCGGACCAGCTCCGGACCGGGAAGCGACGGCCGTGCCCGGACGTCCGGGATGCCGACGCACACGATCGTCCCGCCGGGCACGGTCGCGGCGAACGCCTGACCGAGGATGCCGTCGCCGCCCGCCGCGTCGATGGCGTAGTCGACGCCCCCGGCACTGATCTCGCGGATGCGCTCGACGACGTCGTCGGACGGCACGAGCCCATGGGTCGCCCCGAACAGCGTGGCCTCCTCGAGCTTCGCCGCCACGGGGTCGCACACGATGATCTGCTCGGCACCGCTGATGCCTGCCGCCATCACCGCGCTGAGCCCGACGCCGCCGGCCCCGAAGACGAGGACCGAGCTGCCGGGCCCGACCTTGGCCCTGTTCACGACCGCGCCGTAGCCCGTGAGGACGCCGCAGCCCACGAGGCTCGCGACCCCGAGCGGGATGTGACGGCCGATGGGGATGGCGCTCGACGCCGGGACCACGGTGTGCGTGGCGAAGGTCGACAGGAAGGAGTAGTGACTGACCGGCTGCTCACCCCGGTGCAGTCGGACCGTGCCGTCGAGCAGCGTGCCGGCGAACATGGCCGGAGCGGCGGCGGTGCAGAGGACCGGTCGTCCGGAGACGCAGTGGCGGCAGGTGCCGCAGCTCGGCATCCAGGACAGCGCGACGTGATCACCGACGTCGACGTGCGTGACGCCGGGCCCGACGCGCTCGACGACTCCGGCACCTTCGTGCCCGAGCACGCACGGGGAAGGCGACGGGATGCGACCGGTGTGCGTGTGAGCATCGGACGCGCAGATGCCCGTGACCGCGAGTCTGACCAGCACCTCGCCGGCCCGCGGTTCCGACAGTTCCAACAAGACCGTCTCCAGCGGCTCGTTGGGCCGGGTCATGAGCGACGCCGTGATCTCCATGGCGTGATGCCTTCCGCGCAGGGCCGTTCGCGGACGAGGGAGCAGCGGAGCCCCCGCAGTTCAGCCGTGTTCGACGGGATTCGGCTCGAGGGTTTCTCCGGAATGGTGCACGCGCCGTGTCGACGTGCTCCTCGCGAGGTGAACCGCCCGGTGTTCGCGGGCTCTACTCGTCCACGACTGCGAGTCTGCACGAGGTCCGGGATCGACGGCAGTGACAGTTGCTCCACACGTCGTTCAGCATGACTTCATGACGTTGGACCCCCACCGGCTTCTCGTCCTGCGCGCGGTCCACCGCACCGGGGGCGTCCACGCGGCGGCGACCGCCCTGCACCTGACTCCGTCGGGGGTCTCGCAGCACCTCGCCCGGCTCGAGGCGGAGGCGCGGCTACCGCTCCTCGACCGCACACAGCGCGGGGGCGGGCGGGCGATCCGCCTCACCGAGGCCGGTCTGGCGCTCGCCCGACGTGCCGATGATGTGGCGATCGCCCTGGCCGAGGCGCAGCGTGAGGCCGACCGTCTCCGGGATGGTACGGCCGGGACCGTCCGG
>CADCTH010000578.1 GCA_902805495.1 uncultured Actinomycetospora sp. | reverse complement strand
CGTGACATCTCGTCGTTCGCCAGAACACCCTGTGAAGGCCCGCTGAGCGCCGACGATGTGGCGGCACTCGGTCTACGTTCCCAAGGGCGCCAACAAGCGCTCGTCACCGGCGAGCAGGCTTGCGAGTGGTCCGAGGAGGAAGGAATCGGAGCGGTCGGACTGACGATCGTCGGCAGCCGCGATGTTCTAGTTGATACGTATCGAGTGCGACAGTTCGAGATTTTCGAGCCAATAGTTGTCGGAGGACTCCCTGCTGTGCAGGAGCGAAGCTCCTCCGACGCCGTGATCTGCAATGTCACGGTAGGAACCGCGGACGGACAAGGGTTCATCATCGACCTGACAGAAGGCGTCGGGTCGGACGGTCGACGACAAGACCCCTGCCAAGCAGGGCGGCAAGTTGCTGAGCGGATCGTCCAGAAGCTGCCAGTCGTGGCTGGCAAATAGCTCATCTGGGGGTTTTCGGCCGTTTGCGCGAGAGCGCCGACCCCACGGTCGCGCCTTTTACTAGGTCATCGACGAGCAGGTCGTCGCTGCTGTCCCGCTACTGCAGGTGGCAAGCAGGAACCGGTTCCAGAGGACACCTACCTCGAACCATCCCCTCACACCACCAACAACGTCTTCCCCACCGCCGTCCGCGCAGCGATGCCCGCGTGGGCGTCCGCCGCCTTCTCGAGGGCGAAGGTCTGCCCGATCACCGGGCGGTAGCGCCCCGCCGCCGCCTCGGCCAGGGTCTTCTCGACCAGGGCCCGGCGGCGGGCGCGGTCGAGGCGGGGGAGGTCGGTCAGGCCGACGACCGTCACCCCACGGCGGCGGGCCTCGTCCGGGTCGGGCGCGGCGAACTCGCCGCCCGCCGTCCCGTACGAGACGAAGCGCCCACCGTCGGCGACCAGCCCGAACGCCGCCCGGCCGAGCGCGGCGCCGGCGCCGTCGAGCACGGCGTCGACCGTGCCGACACGGTCCGTCCAGCCGTCCGCGCCGTAGTCGACCACCTCGGCCGCCCCCAGCGACCGCACGAGTGAGGTCTTCGCATCGCCCCGTGCCGCGGCCACCACCTCGACGCCGAGCCGCACCAGCTCCTGCACCAGCAGCACGCCCGCACCACCGGCCGCCGCGGCGACCAGCACCCGCTCGCCGGCCCGCGGCGCCACCGCGTCCAGCAGCGACTGCAGCGTCGGTCCGTCGTGCAGGAGCGCGACCGCCTGGGGCACGTCGAGGGCCTCGGGCACCGGGATCAGCTCGGACTCCGCCACCACGGCGCTCTCCGCGTAGCCGCCGACCGGGATCTCGCGGCCGCCGACGTCCTGCTTGGTGTCCGCGACGACCCGCCGTCCGACCCACGAGGGGTCGACGTCCGCGCCGACGGCGGCCACGAGGCCGCCGACCCCGCTGCCCGGCACGTACGGCGGCGCCACGGGGAAGAAGCCCTCGCCCCAGCCCGAGCGCAGGAGCGTGTCCAGGAACATCACGTCGGCGGCGGCCACCGCGATCGCCGCCTCACGCGGTCCGGGCTCCGGGTCCGGGACCGTCGCGAGCCGCAGCACCGCCGGCCCGCCGAACTCCTCCACCTGCACCACGCGCATGGCTCCTCCTCGGTCCCTCGATCACCGAGAAGGCTCGGGCCTGGACGGAGGTCGAGGTCAAGAGACGACACGCGAGCCCTGAGGGCGGGGGTGTCGGACCCCTCGTCTAGCGTCGCCGGGCAGGCAGAGATCGGGTCGGCGGGGGGAGGTGCGGCGTGCTGCACGTGCACCGGGCGGAGCGGGCCGACCGGCTAGTCGAGGCCCTGGCCGACGTCCTCGCGGACCCGCTGGACGACCCCTTCGAGCCCGAGGTCGTCGCCGTGCCGACGCGGGGCATCGAGCGGTGGCTCGCCCAGCGGCTGTCGCACCGGCTCGGCGTCACCGGGGGCGACGACGGGGTGTGCGCCAACGTCGTCTTCCCCCCGCCCGCCGAGATCGTCGCCGGTGTCCTCGGCCTCCCGGACGACGACCCGTGGCGCCCGGACCGGCTGGTCTGGCCCCTGCTCGAGACCATCGACGCGTGCGCCGAGGAGCCGTGGTGCGCGCCGCTCGGCGCTTTCCTCGGGGTCGGCGACCTGGGCGACACCCGGCGGGGGCGCCGGTTCGCGGCCGCCCGCCACCTCGCTCGGCTGTTCAGCCGCTACGCCGACCACCGGCCCGCGCTGATCCGTGCTTGGGCGGACGGTGACGACACCGGCACGCCCGAGGACCTGCGCTGGCAGCCCGAGCTGTGGCGCCGGCTGCGTGCTCGCCTCGCGGAGCCGAGCCCGGCCGAGACCGTCGCGGACCTCCGGGTGCCCGCCGCCCGCTTCCCGGCGCGCCTGTCGCTGTTCGGGGCCACCCGCCTCTCGGACACCGAGCTCACCGTCCTCGACGCTCTCGCCGTCGACCACGAGGTCCACCTCTGGCTGCCCCACCCGTCGCCCGCGCTGTGGACGCACCTCGAGGGCCGGGAGGGCCGCCGCCGCGCCGACGACACCAGCGCGCAGGCGGTGGCGCACCCCCTGCTCGCGAGCCTCGGGCGCGACGTGCGCGAACTGCAGCTGCGGCTCACGCGCCCCGGCCGGTCGGAGCGCACCGACGTCCACCACGCGACGGCCGGGGCCCCGACCACGCTGCTCGCCCAGCTGCAGGACGACCTGCGCCACGACCGCGCCCCCGCGGCCCGCCCCGCGGTCGACGACGGCAGCATCCGCGTTCACCGCTGCCACGGCCCGGACCGCCAGGTGGAGGTCCTGCGCGAGACGATCCTCGGCATCCTGCGCGCCGATCCCACGCTCGAGCCGCGCGACGTCATCGTCCTGTGCCCCGACATCGAGACGTTCGCGCCACTCGTCACGGCGAGCTTCGGCGCGAGCGACGGCGAGGGGACCGCGCACCCCGGGCACCGTCTGCGGGTCCGGCTCGCCGACCGCTCGCTGCGCGAGGTCAACCCGCTGTTCGGCACGCTCGCGGCGCTGCTGGAGCTCGCCGACGCCCGGGTCACGGCCTCCCAGCTCCTCGATCTCGCCGAGTCCGACCCCGTGCGACGACGCTTCCGGTTCGACGACGAAGACCTCCCGCGCCTGCGCGAGCTCGTCGAGCGCGCCGGGGTCCGCTGGGGGCTCGACGCGCCGCACCGTGCCGCCTTCTCCCTCGCCCGCTTCGGGGAGAACACCTGGTCCCAGGGGCTCGACCGCCTGCTGGTCGGCGTGGCGATGTCCGCCGACGGCGGCGACTGGCTGGGCGACGCGCTGCCGCTCGACGAGGTCGACTCGGGCGAGGCCGAGCGCGTCGGACGCCTCGGCGAGCTCGTCGACCGGGTCGCCGCGGTGCTCGAGGATCTGCGCGGCGAGAAGCCCCTCGCCGCGTGGATGGACGCCCTGCGCCGAGGTCTCGACTCGCTCACCGCCACGGTCCCGGCCGACGCCTGGCAGCTCGCGCAGGCCCGCGCCGAGCTGGCCGCGGTGGTCGAGAGCGCCCCGCACGACCCGACGATGACGCTGCACGACGTCCGCGCGGTCCTCACCGACCGGCTCGCCGGGCGCCCCACGCGCGCGAACTTCCGCACCGGCACGCTCACCGTCGCGACGCTGATGCCGATGCGCTCGGTGCCGCACCGCGTGGTGTGCCTGCTCGGCATGGACGACCAGGTGTTCCCGCGCGAGACCCGCGCCGACGGCGACGACGTCCTCGCCCGCGACCCGCGGGTGGGCGAGCGCGACCCCGCCGCCGAGGACCGCCAGCTCCTGCTCGACGCGATCGTGGCCGCCACCGACCACCTCGTCGTCGTCCACTCCGGCGCCGACGAGCGCACCGGCGCCGACCGCCCGCCCGCGGTCCCGATCGGCGAGCTGCTCGACACCCTCGACGCCACCTTCGTCTTCGCCGACGGCGAGCGCGCCCGCGATCACCTCACCCGGCGCAACCCGCTCCAGCCGTTCGACACGGCCGACTTCGACGCGAGCGACGGCCGGACCCCGTTCTCCTTCGACGGCGCCGCCCTCGCGGGCGCCCGGGCCCTGCGGCGCGAGCGCACGGCACTCGTGCCGTTCCTGCCCGGCCCGCTGCCGGCGCACCCGCGCGGACCCCTCGACGTCGAGGACCTGGCGCGGTTCGTCGAGCACCCCGTGCGCGCGTTCCTGCGGCAGCGCCTCGGGGTGTTCGCCCGCGGCGAGGAGGAGCAGATCGTCGAGGCGGTGCCCGTCGAGCCCGACGGTCTGGCGCGCTGGGCCATCGGCGAGCGCCTGCTGCGCGATCGCCTCGTCGGGCGCGACGTCGTCGCCTGCATGGAGGGCGAGCGCCGGCGCGGCGAGCTCCCGCCGGGTCCGCTGGGCGACAGCCTGGTCCGGACGCTGGGCGGGCAGGCGGAGCCGCTGACCAGGGCCGTCGCGGGCCTGCGGGAGGTCGCGGCGACCGACGTCGACATCACCACCGACACGCTCGTCGGGTCGGTCGGCGGGGTCCACGACACGACGCTGGTGACGGTGACGTTCTCCCGGCTGGCCCCGAAGCACCGCCTGCGCGCGTGGATCAGCCTGCTCGCGCTCACCGCGGCGCACCCCGACCGGCCGTGGCGCGCGGTCACCGTCGGTCGCGGCGGCAAGGACCCGGCCGCGGTGTCCACCCTCGGGCCGCTCGAGCCCGAGGTCGCGCAGAAGGTCCTCGCCGACCTGCTGGCCCTCCACGCCGACGGGATGACCGAGCCG
>CADCTH010000577.1 GCA_902805495.1 uncultured Actinomycetospora sp. | reverse complement strand
GGCGCACCGCCCGGGCCGTGCGCCCGGGCCCGGGCCGGCGGCGTCAGGGGCTCTGGATCGGGCTCGCCGCCGGCGTCCTCGCCGTGGCCGCGCTGGTGTGGCTGACGGTGTTCTCCCCACTGCTCGACGTCCGGGACGTGCAGGTCGTCGGTGCCGCCCCCGACCAGGTCGACCCGATCCGCGACGCCGCCGCGATCGGTCCGGGCACCTCACTGCTCTGGCTCGACGGCGACGAGGTGGTCGAGCGGGTGCGGACCCTCCCGCGCAGCGCCGCCGTGGCCGTGTCCCGCGACTGGCCCGGCACCCTCGTGGTGACGGTGGCCGAGCGCGAACCGGTTCTCGCCGCGCCGGCGCCGGGTGGCGTCCTGCTCGTCGACGCCACCGGCTTCGGCTACCGGACGCTGCCCGAGCGCCCGGCGGGCGTCCCGACGTTGGTCCTCCCGCCGGGCGTGCTCCCGTCGCCCGACGAGGCGGGCACCCGCGCCGCTGCGGACGTCTCCGTCGCCCTGCCCGCCACCCTGCGTGCCGAGGTCCTGGAGGTGCGGGCCAACGGGCGCTTCGACGTCTCGTTCGTGCTCTCGGGCTCCCGCGAGGTGCGCTGGGGCGCGGACACCGACAACGAGCGCAAGGCCGCCGTGCTCTCCGCGCTGCTCACCCGCCCGGGCACGGTGTACGACGTCTCGACCCCGGACCTCGCCGTCGTCCGCTGAGCGGGCCTCCACGAGCCGGGGCGTCCCTCGGAATGCGCCGGGCCGCAACCCTCGAGTGCTACTCCAGGGTCGGCGCCTGCGTGACGACCGTCCGCCGAGTGGGTGTCGTGAGGTGGGGACACGCCCGGCGCGCCTCGTGGAAATGCCGCACCGCGCCTGCCTACCGTGCGCACGTCGCGCAAATGATCGCCTCAACGTAGACCTCTACGTGAGGTCGAGGGTTGCGACACGCCGGACCCGGACGACGACCGTCGCCAACCCCAGCTCGAAAGGCGGATCCATGACGCCCCCGCACAACTACCTCGCCGTGATCAAGGTGGTCGGCATCGGTGGCGGCGGCGTCAACGCCGTCAACCGCATGATCGAGGTCGGCCTCAAGGGCGTCGAGTTCATCGCGGTGAACACCGACGCCCAGGCCCTGCTGATGTCCGACGCCGACGTCAAGCTCGACGTCGGCCGCGAGCTCACCCGCGGCCTCGGCGCCGGCGCGGCGCCCGACGTGGGCCGCCGCGCGGCGGAGGACCACCGCGAGGAGATCGAGGAGGTCCTCAAGGGGGCCGACATGGTCTTCGTGACCGCCGGCGAGGGCGGCGGCACCGGCACCGGCGGCGCGCCGGTCGTCGCGAGCATCGCCCGCAAGCTGGGCGCGCTGACCATCGGCGTGGTCACCCGCCCGTTCAACTTCGAGGGCAAGCGGCGCGCGACGCAGGCCGAGAACGGCATCACCGAGCTGCGCAACGAGTGCGACACGCTCATCGTCATCCCCAACGACCGCCTGCTGCAGCTGGGCGACGTGGGCCTGAGCCTCATGGACGCCTTCCGCAGCGCCGACGAGGTCCTGCTCTCCGGTGTCCAGGGCATCACCGACCTCATCACCACGCCCGGCCTGATCAACCTCGACTTCGCCGACGTGAAGAGCGTCATGTCCGGGGCGGGCAGCGCGCTGATGGGCATCGGCGCGGCGCGCGGCGAGAACCGCGCGGTGGAGGCGGCGGGCAAGGCCATCAACTCGCCCCTGCTCGAGGCGAGCATGGACGGCGCGCACGGCGTGCTGCTCTCGATCGCCGGCGGCTCGGACCTCGGCCTGTTCGAGATCAACGAGTCGGCGTCGCTGGTCCAGGAGGCCGCGCACCCCGAGGCCAACATCATCTTCGGGACGGTCATCGACGACTCGCTGGGCGACGAGGTGCGCGTGACCGTCATCGCCGCGGGCTTCGACTCCGGCTCGCCGACCCACAAGAAGCTGGAGCCCCAGGCCCTGGCCTCGACCCCGTCGTCGGCCACCTCGACGGTCGCGGCCCAGGCCGGGCAGGTCCAGCGGCCCGGCGGCGGCTCCGGCAACGGCACCGCGAACGTCGGCGGTCCGACGCCCGCGGTGTCGGCGGCCCCGACCGTGCCGCAGGCCCCCGCGGTCGACCGGGCGTCGGTGGAGCGCCCGTCGACCCCGACGCCGCCGTCCGGGGCGACGCCCGTGCCGGCCACCGAGAACGGGTCGGGGACGTCGGCGCCGGCCCAGGAGGCCCCGGCGGCCCGCACCGCGGACGAGGACGACGTGGACGTGCCGTCGTTCATGAGACGCTGAGGGTGTGGGACGCGCAGCGGAGCGGAGCCGGACCGTCGGACAGGCTGCTGCCCCGAGCGAGACCGCGGCGGGTGTCCCGCACCCGGGACCTCCCCCCGCCCGCATCCGCCGCGTCCTGACCACCCGCGCCGGCGGGCGGTCGTCGCCGCCGTACGCCGGGTTCAACCTCGGCGACCACGTCGGCGACGACCCCGCCGCCGTCGCGGCCAACCGGCGCCGGCTCGGGGAGGGCATCGGGCTCGGCCCGGAGCGCGTCGCCTGGATGCACCAGGTGCACGGCACCGACGTCGCCGTCGTCGAGGAGCCCGGGCAGGACACGCCGACCGCGGACGCGCTGGTCACCGACCGGCCCCGGCTCGCGCTGGCCGTCGTCGTCGCCGACTGCGTACCCGTCCTGCTCGCCGACCCGTACGCCGGCGTCGTCGCGGCGGCCCACGCGGGCCGTCGCGGTGCCGCGGACGGGGTCCTGCCCCGCACGCTCGAGGCCATGACGGAGCTGGGCGCCGAGCCCGCCCGCGTCGAGGCGCTGCTCGGGCCGTCGGTGTGCGGGCAGTGCTACGAGGTCCCGGCGGCCCTGCGCGACGAGGTGGAGGCCCAGCTGCCCGGCAGTGCGTCCACCACCCGCGTCGGCACCCCGGGGCTCGACCTGCGGGCGGGCCTGCGCCGCCAGCTCGCCGGGCTCGGGCTCACCCGCATCGACGCCGACGGCCGGTGCACCTTCGAGGACGACCAGCTCTTCAGCCACCGCCGCGCGCAGCCCACCGGGCGCCTCGCCGCGGTGACGTGGTGGGAGTACGCCCGGCCGTGACGGCGCAGGACGACCAGGACCACCAGGACGACCGGCACGACGCCGACGCCCGCCGCGACGAGCTGGCCGAGGCGCTCGCCGCCGTGCGCGCCCGCATCGCCGACGCCGCCCGCGCGGCGGACCGCGACCCCGCCGAGGTGGGCCTGCTCGCGGTGACCAAGACCTGGCCCGCCGCCGACGTCGCCCTGCTCACCGACCTCGGGCTCGCCGCCTTCGGGGAGAACAAGGAGCAGGAGGGCGCCGCCAAGGCCGCCGAGCTCGCGTCGCTGCGCCCGGACGCCCCGGCGCGCTGGCACGTGGTCGGGCGCCTGCAGCGCAACAAGGCCCGTTCGCTCGTGCGCTGGGCCCACGCCGTCGACTCGGTCGACTCGGCCCGCCTGGTCGACGCGCTGGAGTCCGCCGCCGCGAAGGCCGTCGACGCGGGGGAGCGCACCGGTCCGCTCGAGGTGCTGCTCCAGGTGAGTGTCGACGCCGACCCCGATCGGGGCGGTGCCCCGGTCGACGAGGTGCCCGCGCTGGCCGACCGCGTCGCCGGGTGCGGCCACCTGCACCTCGCCGGGGTGATGACCGTGGCGCCGCAGGACGTCGCGCCGGAGGAGGCCTTCGCCACGGTGTGGGAGCTCGCGACGCGGGTACGCGCCGCGCACCCGCACGCCACCACGCTGTCGGCGGGGATGTCGGGGGATCTCGAGGCGGCCGTCGCACACGGCTCGACGGTGGTGCGTGTCGGAACGGCGTTGCTCGGCCGCCGGTGGCTACCTTCCGTGTGAGTGAACGACACGGATGTGACTCACGTGCCGCGTGGTGCGGGGGTCCACCGTCGGACAGGGAGAAGGCCATGACCACTCTGCACCGGGTGAAGGCGTACTTCGGCATGGTCCCGGCCGACGAACTGGACTCCTACGACGGGTACGACGACCGCTACGACGGTCGCGACCGGCACCCGGCGGACCGGCACTCGTCGGACCGCTACCGCTACGACCGGTACGACGACCGGTACGAGAGCCGCTACGAGGGTCGCCAGGACCGCTACGAGGCCCGGGACTCCCGCGACTCCCGGGACTCCCGCGACGCCGACGACCGCCGCGCGCGGTACGGCACCGACGACCGCGGGGACGACCGCGGCGAGCGGAACGACCGCTACGACGATCCCCGGGACCGGCGCACGCCGCGCCCCCGCGACCCGGAGGTCACCGAGATCCGCCGCGACGACGAGCCCGCCACCGAGACCGTGTCGCGCGCCGGCCGCGGCCGCAGCTGGGACGCCAACACCGGGCCCAGCCACACCTCCGTGCGCCCGACCACGCCCCGCACCCCGCCGTCGCTGTCGAGCGCCTCGTCGTCGGGGTCGTCGGGGTCGTCGGGGTCGTCGGGGTCGTCGGGGTCCACGGCGTCCGGGTCCCCCGGGACGTCCGGGACCTCCTCGGTGTCCTCGCTGCCGTCGGCGTCCGCGACACCCGCCGCGCCCGCCGCGCCCAAGGCCGCGCCCGAGCCCGACCCGGTGAGCGCGCCGGCCGAGATCACGTCGCTGCAGCCGAAGAGCTACAACGAGGCGCGGCTGATCGGCGAGCGCTACCGGGACGGCATTCCGGTGATCATGAACTTGACCGAGATGGACGACGTGGGGGCCAAGCGCCTCGTCGACTTCGCGGCCGGCCTCGCCTTCGCCCTGCGCGGGTCGATCGAGAAGGTCACCAACCGCGTGTTCCTGCTCTCACCGCCGAACGTCGAGGTCTCGGCCGACGACCGGCGCAAGCTCGCCGAGAAGAACTTCGCCCAGACCTCCTGACGCAGCACCGCGGGCGGCCGTATGGTGGTGACCTGGCGTCCGGGTGTCGCAGCTGCCCGCACGGACGACGACGAGGACGCGGGGTGTCCGGCAGGGGTCGCCGACGGTCCGCCACGCGGCCGATCGGGGGACCCGTCGCGTCGCGCGCCAGATGGCCATCCTCGTGCGCCGAGCGTGCCCCGACGGGCATCCGGGGCCCGGCGAGCCCGGGATCCCTTCCTGTCACCGCACGTAGAGGGACACGGACCGTCACGACCCGTCCGGCGGATCGCCGGGTGGCTCGACGGTCGGTAGGTCTGTGGGTTTCCCGAGGCCCGGATGTGGCGCTGCGTCACCATTCGGGCGTCGAGGGGAGCGCGTCACTGGACCCGTCCATTATGGTTCTGTCGCTCGCAGAGGTCGTACTCTGCGGGTGGCGGAGCTCGAAGAGCCCGAGGTACCTGGGGTTCCGCAGCCGAGGAGTGCTTGAGGAGATCCGATGCCGCTGACCCCCGCCGACGTTCACAACGTCGCGTTCAGCAAGCCGCCGATCGGGAAGAGGGGCTACAACGAGGACGAGGTGGACGCGTTCCTCGACCTCGTCGAAGCCGAACTCGGTCGCCTGCTGGAAGAGAACAACGACCTCCGCGAGCAGGTCGAGCAGCTCGAGCAGCAGCTCTCGACGGCGCACGCCGACCTCGACGACGCGCGCAGCAAGGCCGCCGCCGCGCCGAGTCAGGGCTCCGGCCCCACGACGCAGGTCTCGGCGCCGCCGCCGAGCCGGCCCGTCGAGGACGCCCCGCGCACCGTGCAGCAGCCGATGCCGCCCCAGCAGCCCCAGCAGCCCCAGCCCCAGATGACCCAGACGCAGCAGGCCGTCGTGCCGCCGCCGTTCGGGGTCTCCGACCAGGGCCAGGGCGGCGGCGCCCACGGCGGCGACCACCACGTGCAGGCCGCCAAGGTCCTGGGCCTGGCCCAGGAGATGGCCGACCGGCTCACCGCCGAGGCCAAGTCCGAGGCCGACGGGATGCTCGCCGACGCGCGCACCAAGTCCGAGCAGCTGCTCTCCGAGGCGCGCACCAAGTCCGACAGCATGGTCAACGAGGCGCGCACCCGCGCCGAGACGATGCTCAACGACGCGCGCACCCGCGCCGAGACCCTCGAGCGGCAGGCCCGCGACAAGGCCTCGACCCTCGAGCGCGACGCGCAGCGCAAGCACAACGAGACGATCAGCCTCATCGAGCAGCAGAAGGGCGGGCTCGAGAAGAAGATCGACGAGCTGCGCACCTTCGAGCGCGAGTACCGCACGCGGCTGAAGACCTACCTCGAGTCGCAGCTGCGCGACCTCGAGGGCCGTGGCTCCGCCGCGCCGTCGGACAACGCCCGCAACGGCAGCGGTGGCTACGCGACCAGCGGTTACGGCTCGCGGGCCGAAGCCGGCAGCTGACGGACGCCGCGCGGCCCGAGCCGTCCCCGCGGGGGCGGCTCGGGCTCGTGGCCCTGAGACAAGGGTCCGAACGTGCTGCTCCTCGTCCTGCTCTGCGTGCTGGTCGCCTTCGGGCTCCTCGTGGTCGCGGTGGTCACCTCGGTGGCCACCTGGGCCTGGGGCTCGGTGATCGCCAGTGTGCTCGCCGCCGCCCTGCTCATCGCCGACGTCGTCCGCCGACGTCGGCGTGAGCGGGAGGCCCGTCGCCAGCCGCCCGCCTCGTCGGCGCCGGCGGCGTCCTCCGGGTCGTCGCCCTCGGGTCCGGTGGCGCAGCCGCCGTCGTCGCCGGGGTCGCAGGCCGGCGCGCCGCCCGGTCCCTCGTCGCTCTCGTCGTCGCCCTCCGGGTTCGCCCCGGGTGGCTCCCACTCCTCGGGCCCTGGACAGGGCTCCCCGGAGGCCACGACGGCGGGTCCGACCGCAGGCCAGACAGCGGGCCCGGCACCAGGCCAGGCAGCGGGCGGGCCGCCCCCCGGGCGTCCGCCGGGCGGT
>CADCTH010000576.1 GCA_902805495.1 uncultured Actinomycetospora sp. | reverse complement strand
GCGCGGCGCAGGGACGCCCGGCGGCGGTGGCCGCCACCGAGTCGGCGCGGCTGGCCGACGGCTGCGCCTGCGTCGTCGCCCTCGTCGTCGGGGCGGAGCCGGCGGCGCCCGCCCCGCTGCGCGACCGCCCGGGCGTGCGGGCGATCGAGGTCGCCCCGGCCGCGGCGCGGGTCGGAGCGCTGGCGGTGTCGCCGCTGCTGCCCGGCCAGACCGACGACGGGCGCGACCCGCCCGAGACCGTGGGGCCCGTCCCCGACGACGGGCCGGTGCCCCCGCCCTGAGGGCTGTGAGCGTCCCGACAGGAGGCGGGCCGCGGGACGCCCCACCGGCCGGCGTGGGGGAGGACCATGGGGGGTAGGTCAAGGATGACCGCCCGTCGAGGTCCGGAGCAGGGACGACAGCGTCCCGGCCAGGGCCGGCGGGCCCCACGCGAGAGGAGGACGGCTGCCATGAGCGCCGTTCCGTCACCCCGGGGCGAGGGCACGGGGACGTCGATCACGGACGCCGACCCGCGGCCCCACGTCGTCGTGCTCGGGGCCGGGTTCGCCGGTCTCGCCGCCGTCCGCACCCTGCGCAAGGCGCCGGTGCGCACCACGCTGATCGACCGCCACAGCTACAGCACCTTCCAGCCGCTGCTCTACCAGGTGGCCACGGGCGCGCTGAACCCCGGCGACATCACCTACGGAGCCCGCGGCTTCGCGGCCCACACCGGCGCGTCGTTCCGCAAGGGCGCCGTCGAGACCCTCGACCCGGAGACCCGCACGATCTCCCTCGACGTCGGCCCCGACCTGCACTACGACTACCTGGTGATCGCCAACGGCGTCACCACCAACTACTTCGGCGTGCCCGGCGCGGCCGAGAACGCCTACCCGATCTACACCCGCGCCGAGGCGCTGGCCGTGCGCGACCGCATGACCGGCTACCTCGAGCGCATCGCGGCCACCGGCGAGCGCCGCGGCGCGTCCGTGGTGGTCGTCGGCGGCGGCGCCACCGGCGTCGAGATGGCCGGCACGCTCGCCGAGCTGCGCAACACCGTGCTGCCCGACCGCTACCCCGAGCTCGACCCGTCCGAGGTCAACGTCGTGCTCGTGGAGATGACCGACAAGCTGCTCCCGCCCTTCGCGTCGAAGCTGCGCGAGTACGCCGCCGAGCAGCTGCGGGCCCGGGGCGTCGAGCTGCGCCTCGAGACCGCCGTCAAGGAGGTCCGCCCCGAGTCGGTGGTCCTCGCCGACGGCAGCGAGATCGAGGCGCAGATGACCATCTGGGCCACCGGTGTCGCGGCCCACGAGGAGATCGGGAAGTGGGGCCTGCGCCAGGGTCGGGGCGGGCGCGTCCTCGTCGGCGGCGACCTGCGCGTCCCCGAGCACCCCGAGATCCTCGCCGCGGGCGACGTCGCCCTGATCGAGGACGACCCGCTGCCCCAGCTCGCGCAGCCCGCCCTGCAGACCGGCCAGCATGCCGGGCGCACGATCGCCCGCCTCGTCGCGGGGGAGCCCACCGAGCGCTTCAAGTACAAGGACAAGGGCACGATGGCCACGGTCGGCCGTGGTGCCGCCGTCGCCGACATCGCGCACGGGCCCAAGCTCGTCGGCGTGCTGGCCTGGCTGATCTGGATGTTCGTGCACATCTTCGCGCTGCTGGGCAACCGCAACCGCGTCTTCGTGTCGCTGGGCCTGACCTACCGCTACCTCGCGCAGCGGAAGGGCCAGATGGTGGTCGGCGACCCGGAGGACCGACCCGCACGACGCTGACGGCGGCCTGCCCGAGCACCGACCCCGGTCACGTGCGAGGCTGCGCCGTCGCGAGGCACCCCGTCCCGAGAGAACCAGGAGCACCGATGGCGCCCACCCCCGTCAACGTCACCGTCACCGGCGCGGCCGGACAGATCGGCTACGCGCTGCTCTTCCGCATCGCGGCCGGCGATCTGCTCGGTGAGGGGGTGCCGGTGCGGCTGCGGCTGCTCGAGATCCCGGACGCGGTCCGGGTCGCCGAGGGCACCGCGCTCGAGCTCAACGACAGCGCGTTCGAGCTGCTCGACGGCATCGACGTCTTCGACGACGCCGGGCAGGCGTTCGACGGCACCAACGTCGCCCTGCTCGTCGGCGCCAAGCCCCGCAGCAAGGGCATGGAGCGCGCCGACCTGCTCGAGGCCAACGGCGGCATCTTCAAGCCGCAGGGCGAGGCCCTCAACGGCGCCGCCGACGACGTGCGCGTCCTCGTCGTCGGCAACCCGGCCAACACCAACGCGCTCATCGCGCGCTCGAACTCCGACGTCCCGGGCGACCGCTTCACCGCCATGACGCGCCTGGACCACAACCGCGCCGTCGGCCAGCTGGCGACGAAGTACGGCGTGCGGGTCGGCGCGGTCTCCAAGGTGACGATCTGGGGCAACCACTCGGCCACCCAGTACCCCGACGTCACCTACGCCGAGATCGACGGCAAGCGCATCGGCGACGAGGTCGACCAGGGCTGGCTGACCGACGAGTTCATCCCGCGCGTCGCCAAGCGCGGCGCTGAGATCATCGACGTGCGCGGTGCGTCGTCCGCGGCGTCGGCGGCCGCCGCGGCGATCGACCACGTCCACACCTGGGTCAACGGCACCCGCCAGAACGACTGGACCTCGGCGGCGATCGTCTCCGACGGCTCCTACGGCGTCCCCGAGGGCCTGGTCTCGTCGTTCCCGGTAACGGCGTCGAACGGGAAGTTCGAGATCGTCCAGGGCCTGGAGATCAGCGACTTCTCCCGCGAGCGCATCGACGCGTCGGTGACCGAGCTGGCCGAGGAGCGCGAGGCGGTGCAGAAGCTCGGCCTGGTCTGACATCGTCGACCGGTGAGCAGCGAACCCGTCGAGGTCTTCCGCGGCGACCAGCTCGCCGAGGGCGACCCGACCCCCGGGATGCAGCGGCAGGTCGCGTTCTCCACCGACGCGCTGTGGGCGGGCCTGGTGCACACCGAGCCCGGCGCGTCCTCGGGCTGGCACCACCACGGCGACCACGAGACCAGCCTCTACGTGGTCCGGGGTGCCATGCGCCTGGAGTTCGGCCCCGGCGGCGACGACGCCGTCGAGGCCGGACCCGGCGACTTCCTGCGCGTCCCGCCGCACACCGTGCACCGCGAGTCCAACCCCACCGGCGAGCGCTCCACCGCCGTGATCGGGCGCGCCGGCCAGGGCCCGCCCACGATCAACGTCGACGGGCCGGACCCGGCGTAGACCGCGCACGCGCCGGTGGGGCAACCTGAGGTCATGAGCCTCGGCGCCGTCCTCACCGCCATCGTGACCCCGTTCGCCACCGACGGTTCCGTCGACGAGAAGGCGTTCGTCGACCTCATGGGCCACCTGTACGCGAACGGCTCCGACGGGCTCGTGGTGTGCGGGACCACCGGTGAGGCGTCGACGCTGTCCACCGACGAGCACCTGCGCCTCGTCGAGCTGGCCGTGCAGCACCGGCCCGCGGGCGCCACCGTCGTCGCGTCCACGGGGTCGAACGACACCCGGCACGCCTGCGAGATGACCGAGCGGGCGACCGCCCTGGACGTCGACGGCATCCTCTCGGTGACGCCGTACTACAACAAGCCGAACCGGCGCGGCATGCTCGCGCACTTCGGTGAGGTCGCCCGGGCCACCGACAAGCACGTCGTGCTCTACAACATCCCCTCGCGGTGCGTGGTGGACCTGCCCAACGACCTGCTCGCCGAGCTCGCCCAGATCGAGCGGATCGACTACGTCAAGCAGGCCAACAACGCGAACCTCGCGCCGGTCGACGGCCTGGGGATCTACGCCGGCAACGACGACCTGTTCGGCTCGGTGCTCGAGATGGGCGGCTGCGGCGGGATCCTCGTCGCGAGCCACGTCGTCGGCCCGCACATGCGGCGGATGGTGGACGAGCCCGACCAGCGCGCCGAGATCGAGGCGTCGCTCAAGCCGGTGTTCGACGCCCTGGGCGTCACCACCAACCCCATCCCGGTCAAGGCCGCCCTCGACCTGCTCGGCCGGCCCGTCGGGGGCCTGCGTCTGCCGCTCCTGGAGGCCGACGAGCACGAGCGCGAGGTCGTGCGCGCGGCGCTGGCCGGGGTCGGGCTGCTGTAGCCCTCGCGGCCCCCGGCGTTGTCGGGGGTCCGGCGCATGCTCCGCGGCGGGACGACCCCGAGGAGGAGCCATGGGCAGGCGCAGGCACGACGGTCGACGGCGGGCGGCGAAAGTTGAGGCGCGGCGCCGGCGGCACCTCAGTTCCGGCGTGACGCGGCCGCCGCGGGGGGCGCGGCCCCTCGGCGCGACCGTCGAGCGGGTCACGGCGCCGCTGCTGAGCGACTGCGAGCTCCTCGAGCAGCTCCTGCACGCCTTCGACGACGACGACGACGACGGCTGGGCCGACGGGTGGGACGACGAGGACGACGGCTGGGACGACGACGCCCGGCCCGATCTGCTCGACCTGCTCCGCGACGCCGTCCGCCAGGCGCTGAAGGCCACCGTGGAGCAGCAGGACCCTGAGGTCGCGCGCGCCTTCGTCGCCCGCGGCCACCCCTTCCTCATCAACCTCTTCGCCGGCTCGTGGCTCGCCAAGGCACGGCGGCGGTTCCCGCAGGCCGACCTCGCGGAACGGGCGACCGCCTGGGTCGAGGAGGTCCTCGGCGAGGCGGGGCCCGCGATCGACGACGCCGCGCGGGTGCTCGGGCCGTCGGCGAGCGAGGCGC
>CADCTH010000575.1 GCA_902805495.1 uncultured Actinomycetospora sp. | reverse complement strand
GGCCGGTCCTGGCCGCTGACGCTCGGCACAACCATGGCTTGCCAACCGTTATCGGCGGCACCCACGCTACGAGCCAGAGCACCAGCGGCCAGGCTCCCAACCACCGCAACAGCGGCACGTCAGAGCCTCACACTGAGGCTCCACGCTAGACGGAGGGTCCGCGGCGGTGGGGCCGGTTCGCGGGGTTCGGGTGATCAGAAGGGTGGTGCCTCGGGATCGCGGGGCGGCGTCGTCGGCACCGTGGCGCGTGGCTCGGCCGCCGCGTCCCGGGCGGCCCGCCGCGGCGCGACCTTCCGGAACCAGTCCGGGTCGATGTCGTCGCGGCCCGCCGGACCGGCGTCGACCGGGAGGGGACGGGGGCGCGCGGCCGGGCGCGGCTCGGGGAGGGGCGCGGTGATCCTCCGGGGCGCGGTGGTGGCCGCGATGCCGGCGCGCGTGCGGATCTCGAAGCGGCCGGGCGCCGGCTGCCGGACGGACCACCCGCCGTGGTGCTTGGCGCGGTGGTGGTGCCGGCACCACGCGCCCAGGTTCCACGAGCTCGTGGGGCCGCCCAGGGCGTGCGCGCGGGTGTGGTCGAGGTCGGCGCGGTGGGCGGGCCGGTGGCAGGACGGCGCCACGCAGTGACGGTCGCGCACGCGGATCCAGCGGTCGACCTCGGCGCCGGGGCGGCGTCGCGCCAGGTCGGCGTCGTCCGCGTCGGCGTCCGGGGGCACGGCGGCCCCGGGGACGAGGCGGAGCTGGGCGAGCCGCTGCCGGAGCTCGGCGAGCAGCGGCGCCCAGCCGCCGTAATCGTCCGGGACGAGGGCGGCGAGCAGCGTCGTCGGGACCTGGAGCTAGACGATCGCGGTGCCTCGCCCCCGCGTCCGGCACCTGGTCGGGCCGCGGGGGTCGCGTGGTCGGCTCCGGGCGAGCAGGACGTGCTGGAGGCGACCCTCGGGGTCGGTGAGGACGACGCGCCACTCGGCGTCGAGGCGTCGCATGATCATGGTGAGGGCGTCGCGGGCGAGCACGGTGCCGTAGCCGGGCACGATCCCGGGGTGCTGGTCGAGACCGAGGGCCGTGGTGAGCCGCAGCCGGATTTCGACGATGCCGGAACGGATGGCCCCCGGGCGGCGCTCGGGTCCGTCGACGAGGGGGAGGGGCTCGGGCTCGGACCCGGCGGGTGCGGGCGGGTCGAGCAGATCGAGGACGCCCTGCGCGGGCCTGGCTTCGGACGCGCCGCCCGCGGGGTCGTCGGGGCCCTGGTCGTCCGGATCGTCATCGTCCGGGCCGTCGTCGGGACCGCCGTCGTCGGGGCCCTGGTCGTCGCCCCCGTCGTCGGGGTCGTCCGCCTCGGGCTCGGCCGGCGTCTCCGCGTACTCGGCGGCGAGCAGGAGCGCGATGCTGCGGTCGTCCATCCCGGCGAGCGAGCCGTCGAGCAGCCGCAGGCCGACCTGGACGCGCAGCGGTCCGATGGGGACGAGGACCCCGAGGTGCCGGACGGCGGCCGCCAGCGCGTCGACCCGCGCCTGGGACGCGATGGCGTCCGGCGCCGGCGCGTCGGCGAACGAGAGGGTGGCCGTGCCCGACGGGTTGGGCGAGAGGATCACGCGGGCCCTCGCCTCGGCGCGCTTGCGCCGCCGCTCCGCCCACTCGGGATCGAGGGCCGTGGCGACCTCCTCGATGCGCTCGATCAGCGCGCCCACCGGCAGCTCCGGCGCCTCGGGGAGCACGACCTCGCACACGTGGTGGGCGTGGTCGTCTGCGAGGTCGCGGGTCCAGTCGCAGAACGTGCGGGCCTTGGACTCGTCGAGCCAGCCGTCGTACAGCGCGTCGCCGACCTCGGTGAGCCGGCCGAGCAGGTCGTCGGCCAGGTCGAGCTTGCGGGCGGCCATCGCGCGCGACCAGCCCAGGGCCGTGGCGACCTCGTCGCCGGAGAACTCGTCGAGCCCCGGGCGGCGGTCGGTGCGTCCGGCCTCGGCGCGGCCGAGGTGGTGCAGGGCGTCGAGCAGCCGGGCGGTGCTGCGGTTGTGCGCCCGCGCGCAGGCGCGGACGTAGGCGGCGAGCTGCTCGCCGGTGAGACCGGCGGGCTCGGTGTCCTCGAGCGCGGCGACCAGGCGGGCGTCGGGCACCGCCGAGCCCGGATCGGCCAGCGGGCCGACCCGGGACCCCTGGTCGATGCTCACGTCGGTGACGTTAGACCGGACCCCCGACAGTGAAGTGGATCAAGGAGTCGTCGCGCGCAGGGTGAGCGAGGTCCGTCGCCCGTCGCGCGGCCCGTCGACGGCGTGCAGTGGGCGGTCGTCCTCGATCCCGCCGAGCCCGGGCCCGCGCAGCAGCACCAGGCTGCCGGCGTCGGCGTCCCAGGCGTCGACGGTCGTGCCCGCGCGGTCGGAGCACTGCCGCAGCAGCGCCGACCCCTCGAGCGTGAGGATCGCGACGAGGTAGGCGTGACGCCGCCCGTCGCGGTGGGTGGAGATGCCGGCGCTGCCGGGGGCGTAGCGCTGGATCGTGACCTCGTCGGGCCGCCACCGGTCCAGGCCGTCGATCTCCGGGTGCGCCCGCACCGCGTCGACCGCCGCCGCGTGCAGCGCCGCGACGGCGGGCCGGGCGGCGATCTCGTCGCCGGTGAGGACGACGTGCTCGCCCTGCTGGCGCACGCGGTGCGGGCCCTCGACGGCCGGGAGGTCGACGTAGCGCTCGGCCTCGAGCTCGGCGAGCACGGCGTCCCGGAGCGGTGCGGGGACGACGCCGGGCTCGTGCGCGACGCCGTCCCGGGCCGTGCGGTGCAGGGCGGGGCCGAGGTCGCGGGCGAGGGTCGCGGGGACGTCCATGGGTCCGGACTACCCGCGCGCCGTAACGCGTGCTGCGTCCACGACGACCCCCGGAAGTGACCACCACCGACGCGCACGGCCTCCGCTGCGCGACGTGCGCGGCCGCGCTGCGCCCGGCTGACCGCTTCTGCACCACGTGTGGGACGCCGGCGCCGCCGTCGCAGGGCG
>CADCTH010000574.1 GCA_902805495.1 uncultured Actinomycetospora sp. | reverse complement strand
TCCGCGACGCACCGCGCGGCGCTGGCGGACGGGGCGCGGGACACGGTGGTGACCCGGGCGTTCACGGGGCGCCCGGCGCGGGCGCTGGCCAACCGGTTCACCGCGGCGTACTCGATGGACGCGCCGCCCTCTTACCCGGAGCTGCACCACCTGACGCGCCCGGTGCGGGCCGCGGCGTCGAGCGCGGGCGACCCGGAGGCGCTGCACCTGTGGGCGGGGACGGCGTACCGGCGAGCGACGGAGGAGCCGGCGGGCGAGCTGGTCGCCCGGCTGGCCCGGGGCGCCTGATCCCGACCGGCCCCGGACACACGACACGCCCGTCCCCTCGTGAGGGGACGGGCGCGCGGTGTTCGGGGGTGACGTCGCACCCGGCTCGACCCGAGGGGACGGGTCGGACCGGGTCAACGGACTAGAAGTAGGTCTTGCGGCCACCCACACCCCGGCCGACAGCACCGAGGATGGTCAGGATGAGGCCGACGACAGCCAGGATGGCGCCGATGGTGGTGATGATGCTGATGTTGAGCAACACCCCGACGATGATCAAGATGACGCCGAGAACGATCAAGGTGACTCCTCTGTCGATGGCCGACCGGTCGGTCGGGCCTGCCAACTACCCCGACGCATGACCCAAGACACTCCGCAGCCGGACCATCTTTGGGTCGTGCACTCGCGCCACACCGCGTACGCCGGGCGCACGCTTCGCGTCGAGGTAGAGGACGTTACTGCTCCGGCAGGCGACCGCTTTGCATTCGATCGGGCAATATTTTCGCGCGTCGCGGTCGCGCTGGTGCTCGACGCCGACGACCGGGTGCTCGTCCTGCGGACGCATCGCCACGTCGTCGACCGTGAGGGCTGGGAGCTCCCCGGCGGCGTGGTGGAGCCCGGCGAGGACCCGCTGGTCGCGGCGTCGCGTGAGGCGACGGAGGAGACCGGGTGGCGTCCCGACGGCCCGGGCCGCACGCTGCTGGCGTTCGAGCCCCTGCCCGGGACGGCACAGGCGCCGATGTCGGTGCACGTGTGGACCGGCGCCGTGCCCGGCGACCTCCCCCTCGACCCCCACGAGCCCGGCCGCGCGACCTGGATCCCGTTCGCCGAGGCCGTCCGGCTCGCTCTCGCCGGCGAGATGCTCGGTGCCGGCTCGCTCGTCGGCGTCCTCGCCCTGCACGCCGAGCGCACCACCTGAGCCCCGCCCGCGACGAACGAACGGCGCTCTCGCTGCTTCCGAAGCAGCGAGAACGCCGTTCGTTCCTCGCGGGTGGCGGCCGAACGGCTCAGTCGGCTCAGTCGGTCCGGACGGTCAGGCCCCAGCCGCTGAGCGAGCCCTGGTCGATGGTGATCGAGTCGACGACCTGCAGGCGCCACTCGCCCTCGGCCTCCTCGCCCACGAACGGGGCGAGCGGGCTGCCCGGCGTGCTGCTGTCGAGGTTGATCGGCAGGTTCGGCGCCGACCGGCTGCAGATCGTCGGGTCCGCGACCGTGATGGCGGTGCCCTGCGGCGAGATCAGGCGGACGGTGAGGTCGCAGGTGTAGGGGTGCGTGATCGAGGCCTCGAGGTGCACGTTCTGCACCGTACCGGACCCGTCGAGCACGACACCGTCGGTGACGCCCGTCGTGCTGGCGTCGGGGATGGCGACCTGGGTGGTCGACACCCCGATCAGCGTCCCGCCGCCCGAGAGCAGCAGGTACGCGGCGACGACGCCGGCGACGAGGACGACCGCGATGCCGCCGACGAGCCAGCCGACCCAGCCCCGCTTCGGCGCGGGCGGAGGTGCCCCGTAGCCGGCGTAGGGCAGCGCGCCGGTCGGCGGCTGACCGGGCGGCCCGTAGCCCGGGGCGCCGTACGGGGCCTGACCGTAGGGAGCCGGGCTCGGCGGGTACCCCGTCGGGTAACCGGGTCCGTACGACGTCGGCGCGCCCGGGGCGGGGGCTTGACCGAACACCGCGGTGCCCTGGGCGGACTCGGGGACCTGGCCCACGACGGCCGTGGGGCGCGACGACGCGTCGTCGGCGGCGGAACCGGAGGGCGGGGTGTAGGTGCTCATGGCGGTCTCCCGGGGGGCGGTGACGAGGGGCGAGCCGATCAGATTGCGAGACGCAGAGTAATCACGATCTCGGCTGGCGACCTACTTGTTCACTCGTTCAGCCCAGAAGGGGTATCGCTCCGTGAGTGACGGGTGTCGCCCACCACAAGAAGCTTTGACGTCCTACTATTTGCCCTGAGGCGCCGACACGGACTGCGAGGAACGATGACGGACGAGCTGTACGTCCCGACCCACCCCATCCGCTTCGTCACCGCGGCGAGCCTGTTCGACGGGCACGACGCGGCGATCAACATCATGCGGCGCATCCTGCAGCGCCAGGGCGCGGAGGTGATCCACCTCGGGCACAACCGCTCGGTCGACGAGGTCGTCACGGCCGCCATCCAGGAGGACGCCCACGGCGTCGCCATCAGCTCCTACCAGGGCGGCCACGTCGAGTACTTCTCGTACCTCGTCGACCTCCTGCGCGAGCGCGGCGCGGGCCACGTCGAGGTCTACGGCGGTGGCGGGGGCGTCATCGTGCAGGAGGAGATCGACCGGCTGCACGCCCACGGCGTCACCCACATCTTCTCCCCCACCGACGGCCAGCGGCTGGGCCTGCCCGGGATGATCAACACGATGATCCGGGCCTGCGACGTCGACCTCGGCGCACAGCCGCCGTCGAGCTGGGACGGGGTGTTCACCGGCGAGCCCGCGACGCTGGCCCGCGCGCTGAGCGTGGCCGAGGCCGGCGCGCTGCCCGACGAGGTCCGCGAGCGCGCGGCGTCGACCGTCGAGGGGAAGGCCGTCCCCGTCCTCGGCATCACCGGCACCGGGGGCTCGGGCAAGTCGTCGCTGACCGACGAGCTGGTGCGCCGCTTCCGCCTCGACCAGGAGGACAAGCTCCGCATCGCGGTGCTCGCCGTCGACCCCACCCGCCGCAAGGGCGGCGGCGCGCTGCTCGGCGACCGCATCCGCATGAACGCCCTGGGCGGTCCGCAGGTCTACTTCCGCTCGATGGCCTCGCGCGGCAGCGGCGGGACGCTGCCCGAGCACCTGGGCGACGCGATCGCGCTGCTGCGCGCCTCGGGCGTCGACCTCGTGATCGTCGAGACGCCGGGCATCGGCCAGGGCGACGCCGGCATCGTCGACCACGTCGACGCCTCGCTCTACGTCATGACGCCCGAGTTCGGGGCGGCGTCGCAGCTCGAGAAGATCGACATGCTGGACTTCGCCGACGCCGTGGCGATCAACAAGTTCGAGCGCCGCGGCGCCGAGGACGCCCGCCGCGACGTCGCCCGCCAGCTGGTGCGCAACCGCGAGGCGTTCGGCGCCTCGTGGCAGGACATGCCGGTCTACGGCACGAGCGCCGCCCG
>CADCTH010000573.1 GCA_902805495.1 uncultured Actinomycetospora sp. | reverse complement strand
CCGACGCGACGCCGGTGTCGTCGCCGTTCGGGGCCGATGCGTCGGGGTCCTCGGATCCCGCCCAGGAGACCCGCAGCGACGTCCCCGAGTCCCTCGAGCCGCCGGTGGTCGCGGTCCTGCCCTCGTTCCCGGTGCCCGGTGGCCCGCTCGACCCCGAGACCCCGGCCGGCGGGAGCGCGGCGTCGGAGGCCCCGGCGTCCGACGCACCGGCTGACGACGAGCGTCGGGACGCCGAGCCCCCGCGTCGGCGCTTCGGCCTTCGCCGCCCGCGCGACTGACCCGGTCACCTTCGCTCCACGGGGCGCGCCCGTGCCAGGGCGCTCCGGTGACGGATCCCGCGCTCGGCGCGGAGTGCGGCACCGAGGTGTCAGGTGGTGAGGGCGGCGTAGGCGGCCGCGAGGTCCTCGGGCGCCGGGCCCTCGAGACGCCCGGGCCGCGCGAGGCCGTCGAGCACGACGAAGCGCAGCATCGCCCCGCGCGACTTCTTGTCCAGCGCCATGGTGGCGACGAGGTCGTCGAACGCGTCGGCGGGGTAGGTCACCGGGAGCCCGACGGCCCGGAGCACCGCGGCGTGCCGGTCGGCGGTCGCGTCGTCGAGGCGCCCCGCGCGGCGGGCGAGCTCCGCGGCGAACACCAGGCCCACCGACACCGCCTCGCCGTGGCGCCACCGGTAGCGCTCGCGCCGCTCCACGGCGTGGCCGAGGGTGTGGCCGTAGTTGAGGATCTCGCGCAGGTGCGACTCGCGCAGGTCGGCGGCCACCACGTCGGCCTTGACCCGGATCGAGCGCACCACGAGCTCGCCGAGGGCGTCGCCGGCCGGGTCGAGTGCGGTCTCGGGATCGGCCTCCACGAGGTCGAGGATCGCGGGATCGGCGATGAAGCCGGTCTTGACCACCTCGGCCAGACCCGCGGCCAGCTCGGGACGGCTCACCGTGGCGAGGCTGTCGAGGTCGGCCACCACGGCGGCGGGTTCGTGGAACGCGCCGACGAGGTTCTTGCCGGCCGCGGTGTTGATGCCGGTCTTGCCGCCGACGGCCGCGTCGACCATCGCGAGCAGGGTGGTGGGGACGTGCACCACCCGCACCCCGCGCATCCAGCCGGCGGCGACGAAGCCGACGAGGTCGGTGGCCGCTCCCCCGCCGACGGCGACCAGCGCGTCGGAGCGCGTGACCCCGAGCCGGCCGAGCTCCTCCCAGCACCGCCCGGCCGTCGCGAGGTCCTTGCCGTCCTCGCTCTCGGGCAGCACGAGCAGGTGGACGCGCGTGCCCTGCGCCTCGAGGGCGTCGCGCACCGCGCCCGCGATCCCGGCGACGGCGGGCTGGTGGCAGACGACCACCGTGGCGGTGCCCGCGAGGGTCTCGGCGACCGCACCGGTGACGCCGCGCCCGACCACCACGTCGTACGGCGCGGCGGTGGCGACGTGCAGGCGATCGAGGACCGCGCCCGCGGCGCCGACGTCACTGGCCACGGTCGGCCGCCTCGGGCTGGAGGGCGGCGAGCACCGCGTCGGCGACGGCGTCGGGCGCGAGGTCGTCGGTGGCGACCTCGTGGCGGGCGACGGCCCGGTAGACGGGCAGGCGCTCCTGGAGCAGCGCGGAGAACGTGGCCCGCGGGTTGACCCCGGCGAGCAGCGGGCGGGCGGTGGAGAGCCCGACCCGGCGCACGCCCGCGGCCAGCCCGACCGCGAGGAACACCACGGCGTGGCCGTCGAGGAGCTCGCGGACCCCCTCGGTCATCACCGCTCCCCCGCCGAGGGCGAGCACCTCGCCGTGCCCGGCGAGCGCCTCGGCGACGGCGTCGCGCTCCATCGCGCGGAACGCCGGCTCGCCGTCGCTGAGGAAGATGTCGCTGATGGCGCGCCCCGCCCGCTGCTCGACCAGCGTGTCGCTGTCGACGAACCCGACGCCGAGCCGCTCGGCGAGCAGGGCGCCCACCGTCGACTTGCCCGCCCCCGGCGGACCGACGAGCACCGCGAGGGGGCTCACGGACGGTCCCGGTCGACGTCCACGAGGCGGCGCGGGTCGATGGCGGCCACGTACGCCGCGGCGTTGCGGGCGGTCTCGCGCAGCGAGTCGCCGCCGAACTTCTCCAGCGCGGCCTCGGCGAGCACCAGCGCGACCAGCGCCTCGGCGACCACGCCCGCCGCGGGGACGGCGCAGACGTCGGAGCGCTGGTGGTGGGCGGTCGCGCCCTCGCCGGTGACGACGTCGACGGTCCGCAGCGCCCTGGGCACCGTGGAGATCGGCTTCATGGCCACACGGGCCCGCAGGGGCTCGCCGTTGGTCATGCCGCCCTCGATGCCCCCGGCGCGATTGCTGATGCGCGCGACCCCGGAGTCGTGGGCGCCGAGCTGGATCTCGTCGTGGGCGGCCGAGCCGCGGCGGCGCGCGGTGGTGAAGCCGTCGCCGATCTCCACGCCCTTCATCGCCTGGATGCCCATGAGGGCGCCGGCGAGCCGCGCGTCGAGGCGCCGGTCGGCCTGGACGTAGGAGCCGAGGCCCACGGGGAGCCCGTGCGCGACGACCTCGACCACCCCGCCGAGGGTGTCGCCGTCCTCCTTGGCCGCGTCGACCTCCGCGACCATGGCGGCGGTCGAGGCGTCGTCGACCGCGCGGACCGGGCTCGCGTCGATCCGCTCGCCGTCACCGGGCATCGGGATCGCGTCCGGCGTGGCGTCCGCGGTGCCGAGGCTGACCACGTGCGAGAGCACCTCGACCCCGAGGGCCTGGGCGAGGAACGCCTTGGCCACCGCCCCGAGCGCCACCTTGGCCGCCGTCTCGCGGGCGCTGGCGCGCTCGAGGACGGGGCGGGCCTCGTCGAAGTCGTACTTCTGCATGCCGGCGAGGTCGGCGTGCCCGGGCCGCGGGCGGGTGAGCGGCGCGTTGCGCGCCCGGCCCTCGAGCAGCACGGGGTCGACGGGGTCGGCCGACATGACCGTCTCCCACTTCGGCCACTCGCTGTTGGCGATGCGGATGGCGATCGGGCCGCCCATCGTCAGGCCGTGGCGCAGGCCCCCCGAGAGCTCGATCTCGTCGGCCTCGAAGGCCATCCGCGCCCCGCGCCCGTAGCCGAGGCGCCGCCGGGCCAGCTCGGCCGACACCTCCTTCGAGCTCACCGAGACGCCCGCGACCATGCCCTCGAGCACCGCCGTCAGCGCCGCACCGTGCGACTCGCCTGCCGTCAACCACCGCAACACGCCGCCCATCGTTCCACGTCGGCGTCCGGGCCCGTCCGCTCACGGGGTGATCACCGCCGAGGCGAGCGCCACCCACGACGCGGCCAGCAGCGGCGGGCCGAACGCCACCGGCCCGCGAGGCCCCCGGCGCGCCAGCACCAGGGCGAGCACCCCCGCCGCCGCGAGCACCGGGGCGACGGCCAGAGCGCTCCACGCCGCCGGGGCCCGGCACCATCTCGTCGTGGGCCGCGCTCCCCCGCCGCCGCGCGGTGCGGAACCCGTCGCCGACCTCCACGCCCTTCATGGCCTGGATCCCCATGAGCGCGCCGGCGAGGCGGGCGTCGAGGCGGCGATAGGCGTGCACGTAGCTGCCCAGCCCCACCGGCAGGCCGTAGGCCAGCACCTCGACGACGCCGCCGAGGGTGTCGCCGTCGCGCTTGCAGGCGTCGACATCCGCGACCATGGCCTCGCTCGAGCCGGCGTCGAACGCGCGCACGGGGCTCTCGTCGAT